>QLTX01000099.1 GCA_018725175.1 Candidatus Psychracetigena formicireducens | reverse complement strand
CATAAAGCTCTCTTTCAGGGAAATGTATTTTTACTAATTCACCATTAGGGTTTTTGATGGTAGCATCGGGGTAATTATCCTTAATGTATTGCCTGGTTCTACGAATAGAAACTATTTGCATCAGGTCTGAAATGGAACTCAGCATCCCTTTGTCTGCCAATTCAAACTGCTTTTCTAAGTCATAAATTCCCTCCTTAAATAATAATTTTCTTTTGTTTCTAAATAATAAATCTAACTGGAAAAACAGGTCCCAATGAGTGTTGTTCATTGGGGTTGCGGTTAACATAAGAATTTTTACATCTTCCTTAACACTTGCTTTCTCAATAAGAGTAAACAGTCTTTCATAGCGGTTGGATAGAGGGTTTCTAAAGTTATGGGATTCATCTATTACTATAAGTTCAATATCCTCAATCTTGAAATTCATTTTACTTTCAAGGCTGTTAAAATCAAAAACATTCCTGCCTAACTCCTCCTGATGGAGAATATTTCCTGAAACACCTATACTTTGCAGTGCTGGTTGCCACAGAGTAGCATCAACCGAAGCGGGGCAGACCACCAGAAATCTTTTTCTACGATAATATCCAAAGTCTTCAATTATTTTTTTGGCAATCCAGGTTTTACCCAAACCAACAGAATCAGCTACCAATGCTCCGTGATAGTTTCTAAGACGGGAATAGATTCTTTTAACTGCATCTTCCTGAAAATTGGTTAAGTCCACTTGGCTGGCTGGCAAGGAAGAGATTGCTGTATCTTCGTATAATATGTCTGCTTTCTGAAGCTCATAGAGAGTTTTTATAAATATTTCGTAGGGAGTGTACTCCCTGGTTCCAAACTTGGAGTCCTCCAGGATTTTTAATAAATCACTCTTAAAATCTATAGATTCCTGCCATAACTTTTCAAACCATTCTTCTTTAATATATCTGGCATGGGCCTCATCCAATACCGCATTAAGTTCGGTATTTGAAGTAAAGCCAGCATAGGTGAAATTGCTGGACCCGATTATGGCTAATTTATCAAAAATAAATGCTTTACCGTGGAGAAATCCTTTATTGTAAAGTCGGACTTCCCAAGATTCATTTTTTAGAAGTTCAATTAATTTAATAACTGTTTCTTTTTTTTCTCTGGCAAAATCCTCTGTTTCCAGGTCTTCTCTGATTCTGCTTTTGTATTTCAGCTCTGGTTGGAAATAATCGGGTTCTTTTTCTCCCATTTGTGGGATAGTACCAAGTAAAAGCCTGAACTTGTGTTCATCAGTAAAGCTATCTTTAACTAATTGGAATCCGGCAATGTTAAAATAGGCGCTGGCTATATGAATAAATTTTTGCTCTTTAAGTATATGGTTAAGCTCCTTAAACATCTTGAGCTTATTATTATCAATGATTATTCCCTCTGGTTGATACATAGTACCTCCAGCAACCTATATTAATTACATAATAATTATTTTACATTAATATTAAGAGTATTTGTTATTGATTAATTACATACCATCAAAATAATTGTGTCTATTCTTCCTCCAGGTATTCATAACAACTGAATTCTTTAAGCCTCCTTTTTGGAAATCTTTTACTCTTATATCCCAGTATAAAAAAAGCAGGTTAATCGGTACTGCACCAATTGGTACTGTAAATTGGGACTTATTTAATTGGTGCAGTATGCCGTGATGAAAAAGTAAGAGTACTAAGTTCTCTAATCAATTAAAGCCCTGGGCATACAAGAAAGAAGGGTAAGTTTTTGAAAGAAGGCTACTTTTTTTATGGTCTCTGTAAACAGATACATTTGACTTTACACAATCATAAACTATCTAATTTTAATATATTAACTTAAAAATAATTTAAAATAGAGACATGGAAAAGGCATTAAAATTCTCTGGTTTTATTATAGATGTAGATGGGGTGTTAGTCAGAGGTAAGCTACCCCTGCCAGGAGCGGTTGAGTTCATCAGATATTTAAACAAAAATGGGCTAAGGTATATAATACTAACCAATAATTCTACCTACACCCCTCTTTCTCTTTCCCGCTTTTTTTATAGTAAGGGTATGGAGATTAAACAAAAAAGCATTTTTACTTCAGCAATGGGCGTAGGTATTTATTTAATTAGAAACCTGAAACCCAAAGGAAAAGCCTTTGTTATAGGCTCTCTGGCTTTAAAAAGAACTATCAGAAAATTTGGCTGGCATATAACCGATGAGGAAAAGGTGGACGCTGTAATTGTGGGGTTAGACAGGAGGTTTAATTACCATAAGCTTAAAATTGCCCAGAACTATATTTTAGAAGGAGCGGTTTTAATTGGAGCAAACCCCGATACCTCTTTTCCAGCTGAAGATGGTAGGATTGAACCAGGAGGAGGTTCAATTTTAAAAGCAGTTGAAGCTGCCTCGGGAATAAAAGCTGTCATAATCGGTAAACCCGAGGGACCCCTGGTAGAAATGGCTTTGAATTACCTGAATACTCCTCTGTTAGAAACCGCTTTTATTGGTGACCGTCTGGATACAGATGTGCTTTCAGCAAAAAGATATAATCTTTACTCGGTTTTGGTTTTAACCGGGGTTTCTGGTCAGAGGACAGATACCACTATAAAAGATATAAACCCTGATCTGGTGGTTGCAGGTTTATACGAACTGATTGATTTGCTTGAAAAAAATAGTCAAAAATCTAAATTTTAAGGTGGAGTAGTAAATGATTTTACTTTGTCTATTACAGCAGCAATGTTAGTTAGTTTTATTTCTTTAATAGGGATTATTGGTTTGAGAGAATTTAATTTAAAAAAAGTTATATTCATGTTAGTTGCCTTCTCTTCAGGAACTCTGTTTGGAACCGCCTTTTTGCACCTTATTCCAGAAGCATTGGAGTTAACTGGCGATAAGGCCCTTGTATTTATACCAATGGGTATAGGCATTTTTTTATCGTGGAAAAGTTCTTAAACTGGCGCCATTGCCATCTATGAAAAAGTTGTGTCTTTTAACTTAACCCCCTTTACTTAATCAATAATCTCTCCTCTTTAACCTTATCAATTATACACCCTCTAAAACAACCATCGGTTTGGTACTTCTACCAGTCATCTATCCGTGCTTATATCACACAGTTTAACTTGTAGTAGCGGTCCTCTAATTTTTGGTTATCCATCCCTGATAGCTTATACCTCCCCTGGAATAGGTGCTGGGAACCAGTCCTGCATAGGAGAAGAGCTTTTTGTGGAAGGAAACCATGCTATATCGTCTATCTCATACCTAAGGAGTAGGGACAGGAGGTTGTCTATACCCGGGATGGCAGAAAGGAGTTGACATATCTCTTCAATTAATAATAGCTCTTTATTCTCTTTATTCACCGATATAAGCTAATTTTACAGCCCTTCTACTTAACTTGCGTGTCTCCGTGAATTATTTCTTAGGGATAGCTTATCAAACTATACCCTTTAACTAAATAGGGGTAGAAAGTTCTTCTATACCCTGTAGGGGGGTGTACAACTTTTTCATGTTATCATGCTGAACTCCGATCCAACATCTTCTCTTTTAAGCCCTTTACTATATGGAGATACTGCATCAATCAGGATGACTGAAAAAAAATCAGTACATTTTAATATTTTCTTGAAAAAGAATAAAAATACTTGACAATAATGATACTAATATTGTATCATTATAATATTATGAGAAACAGGTTAATAAATAGAGAAACTGATTATGCTATTAGGGTTCTTGCTTTCATGCACAGGGCGAATAAAAATATTTACTCTGCTGAAGATATTGAAAAAAACCTTTTAATTCCGCGGCCTTTTTTAAGAAAAATACTGCAGAAATTAAATAAAGGAGGTTTTTTAAATTCTCAGAAAGGAAAGGGTGGGGGTTTTGTTACTGTTAGAGAAGCAGAAAAAATATTTTTAATAGAATTGATTGAGTTATTTCAAGGACCAATAGGAATTGGCGAGTGTGTCTTTAGAAAAAATATCTGCCCCGACAGAAATAAGTGTATTTTACGAACAAAAATGTTGTTGTTAGAAGAAAAAATATTAAATGAATTAAAAGCTATAAATCTGGCTTCACTATTAGAATAAAAAGGAGGATTACAATGTCTGTAAGAAGTATTATTAAGATTGATGAAGAGAAGTGCAATGGTTGCGGATTATGCATTCCCAACTGCCCTGAAGGTGCCTTACAGGTAATTGATGGCAAAGCAAGGTTAATCAGTGATTTATTCTGTGATGGCTTGGGAGCTTGCTTGGGGTTTTGTCCTGAAGGCGCAATTGAAATTGTAGAAAGAGAAGCAGAGCCTTATGATGAATACCAAGTAATGGAAAATATCGTCAAACAGGGAGATAATGTAATTAAAGCTCACCTGCTTCATCTTAAAGAGCATGGAGAAAAAGAACTGTTTAATCAAGCATTAGATTACCTTAGAAAAAATGACTACAAAATTCCCCAGGATATTGAAAGTGAATCCCTTTGTTTGCATACTCATGAACAATCGGGTTGCCCGGGGTCTAAGGTTATGGATTTTAGAGCTCAAGTTGAGGAGATTGAACCAACAGTTAAAATTAAATCCCAATTAAGGCAATGGCCGGTACAGTTACACCTGGTTTCTCCACGAGCTCCTTATTTTGAGGGTGCTGACATAGTTTTAGCAGCTGATTGTGTAGCTTATGCTTTGGGGAACTTCCATACTGATTACTTGAAAGGTAAATCTTTAGCTATCGCCTGTCCTAAACTTGATGAAGGGCAGGATGTTTACCTGGAAAAATTAAAAGATTTGATTGATGTAGCTAAAATTAACACTCTTACAGTGATGATTATGCAGGTACCCTGTTGTATGGGGTTATTCCAACTGGCAAAACTTGCAATTTCACAATCAAAAAGGAAAATTCCCCTTAAACTTATTGTTGTAGGTATTCGAGGAGAGATATTGAAGGAAGAGTGGGTTTCTGCTTAAGGAGTGGGATAAGAACTTTTTTTGATATACTATAAGGGTATTTATTAAGAAATTATGAAAAATAATTGTGAATATTAAATATAATACTATATTAAAGAGATCAAGAATTGCCTATTTTTCTATGGAAATAGGCATTGATACCTATATTTCAACTTATGCAGGTGGACTTGGTGTCCTCGCTGGGGACACTGTCAAAACAGCTGCAGATTTAGGTCTTCCTTTTATTGCTGTTACCCTGATAAGTAATAAAGGTTATTTCAAACAGCAGATAGCGCCAGATGGGAATCAGTATGAGCTGTCACAAGAGTGGAGTCCAGCAGAAAAAATGGATTTATTGCCAATAAGTACCTCGGTTATTATTGAAGGAAGGGAAGTAAAGAT
>QLTX01000098.1 GCA_018725175.1 Candidatus Psychracetigena formicireducens | reverse complement strand
CAATCCCAAACGCCGGGTCATCCCATCTTACATCTCGGGCGCATTCTGGATGATAAAATTCAGACATCTGATAAAAAACCACTGTATCGTCCTCTAATATCGCGGTTAAAAAGGATTGCCCCGTTTTTCCAATTATTAAAATCTTCATCTGTGTTTCACATCCCAATCGTAAGGAATGTCATTATCAAAAGGGTCTAATCTTTCACTTTTAAAATCGCCATGAGCATGCGTACAGCAATTAGCAATAATAGCTGTCTTACTCCCAACTGCCTTAAAACCATTCCAAACATCAGGGGGAATTTGAACGAGACAGTAATTATCCTCACCAATAAAAAGCTCCACTAACTCGTTTTTGGTTTTAGATTTTTCCCTATCATCATAAATTATTAATTTTATATTACCAACAATACAGGCATAATTTAGAGTAGCTAATTTATGCTTATGCCAACCCTTTACGACATTAGGATGAATACTGGAGAAGTATATCTCACCAAATTGAATAAAATGGGGCTCATCTTTTCGCAGCATATGGTAGATTGTCCCCCGCTCATCCGGTATCCTTTTTAATGGTATAGCTTTCACTCCTTCTATCATAATGTTTCCTCCTTGCTCCGCGTTTGTTATCTTTATGGTCATCTTATGGTCATACTTAATATATAACTTGTTCCTTTTCCGCTTCTTTCTGATGCGGAAACGGTTTCCGCTAAATTTCCGCTAAATTTCCGCTAAGATATAATATGTCGTTTTATCGCTAACTCCCTTTCTTTCAATTACCCTTTTATTTATAAGTTCTTTCAAATCATTCCTTGCCGTTCTTTCTGTTATTGAAAATAGCTCAGCATATTTTTTGCTCGTAAGTGTTTTGTTCATTTTCAAATATTCTATTGCTTTTATCTGCCGCTCATTCAAACCTAAGTTTTTCAAATAATCTTCTGTAAAAATATCTTTTCTGATGGTAACTACCAAATCACCGGTGACCAACTCAAACATGGGTTCCGGAAGACCCCAATTTATACAAGCAGCTATCATATCGTTAGTTCCTGTTCCCCATTGCTCAATGAATTTAATCAAAAAGAAACATTTTGCAATCAGTGGATTTCTCGGAATAGACCTGTGTTTTCTCTTCAAATCTTCCGGCGTTAAAGGTTCTGGCAAAGGACCACAACCCCAGATTTCAATTCTATCATCAAAAACCCTGATTTGCATATTTGAAGGAAGCGAATAATCGCGGTGACAGATAGCATTTATTATCGCTTCTCTGACCGCATCTGGAGGGTATTCATATCTTTCTTCTCTTGCTGCTTGCCCTGAAACAAGCCATACCGCCATTGAAATATGGTCTAATACAAAATTCAGCGATTTATCAACCTGGTCTAATATATCCCCTCCGAAGACTTTCATGTCTATAAACGGTTTTATGGGTTTTATCCCTTTAAATCTCGCGCATCTCGTTTCTGCCTGTAAAAAGAACTTCTGTGGTTTCTTACCGAATAATAAAACGGCTGCATTGGTTAATCCGCCGTTCTTTGCAAGTTCTAACCTTTCCAAAAGTTCGCTTATCGGTAGTTTTTCATCTATTTTTAAATTTCTCTCTGTTTTTGCTTTATTTACATACCCTCTAACCTTCTCCACATCAATATCTTCTAAACTTGCTTCTTCGCAAATCTCAGAATCAAAATACCCTTTCCTTTTCTCTAAAATAATTCTTTCCAATTCCTCAGGAGGGACAACAACATTTTCAGTTCCAACCCTTTTGTAGGCAATTCCATCTAAATAATAAGGTTTATTATCCCCTTCTTTTATTTTAATTTCAATAATCTTCTTATCTTTAATTTCCAAAACCTTAATTCCCGGACTTATTTCAGGTTTTATTTTCTGCCTGCTTTTCTGTGATATTGATTTTAAGGTTTGATCGGAAACATCCTGCCCAACAATTTTTTCTTTACTTATTCCAAAATATACTCTTCCTCCTTTATGATTCAAGAAACCACAAACTGATTTTAAAGCTCTGTCTAATTGAGCGGTAGATTTTTTAAATTCTACTTCTTCTGTTTCTCCTTTTTTAACCAATTCTAATATCTCAGCCACTAAATCCATATCCTTTTACCCTGCTATAAGATTTCGATGTGGTTTTTTGCTGCTTACTGCTTCCAGCTCTCTGCTCACAGTATTATCACCTCAGGAATAGGAACCACAAACTTTCCACCCCACCCCCGAATAAAACTTAACTGTTCCATAATTTCTTCTTTAATATTCCATGGAAGAATCAAGACATAATCAGGTTTATCCTCGTTAATTTTATCCGGATGCTTGATAGGAATATGTGTACCGGGTAAAAATTTATCTTGCTTGTGTGGGCTGAGATCTACCGTGTAATCAAGAAAATCGGCTCTTATTCCGCAATAATTGAGAAGTGTATTTCCCTTAGCGGGAGCACCATATCCCACTATTTTTTTACCCTCATTTTTAGCTTGAATCAAGAATTGAAGCAATCCTCTTTTTGTTGCCTCCACTTTCTTCCCAAAACCGTAATATGTTTTTAAATCCAATAAACCATAGGATTTCTCTTTCTCTAATAAATCTCCCACACTACTGCTTACTGCTAACTGCTCTCTGCTCACTCCCAACTGCTCTCTGCTCGCTTCTTGATGTTTGCCATAGATACGCAATGACCCTCCATGGGTGGGAATTTCTTCCACATCAAAAATAACAAGATTGTGAGAAGCGAATAATTTCTGCACCGCATGAAAAGAAAAATAAGAAAAATGTTCATGATAGATAGTGTCAAATTGGTTGTGTTCCATAAGTTGAAGGAGATGAGGGAACTCCATTGTAATTACGCCATTAGATTTTAGGGCAATTCTCAGTCCTTGCACAAAATCATTAAGATTGGGATTATGAGCCAGAACATTATTGCCAATAATCAAATCAGCCAATTTACCATCTTTCCTCATTTTTTTAGCGTATGGCGTGTCAAAAAAAGCAACATCCGTAGGAATACCAATCTTCTTTGCTGCCTCCGCAACATTTGCTGCCGGTTCTATTCCCAAAACCGGAATATGATGTTGCTTGAAATATTGCAATAAGTAACCATCATTGCTGGCGATTTCCACTACTAAAGAATCTTTGTCAAAACCAAAACGGTTAATCATCATTTCAGTATATTCTTTACAATGTCGTAACCAGCTATCTGAAAAAGATGAAAAGTATGCATAGTCCGTGAAAATATTCTTGGGCGTTTCAAATGTCTCTATCTGCACCAAAAAACACTTCTCACATACATATACTTCCAATGGATAAAACGGTTCCATTCTGTGCAGTTGTTCCCTGGTAAGATAAGAGTTAGATAATGGAGAGGAACCAAGGGATACAAATAGATGTTTAAGTTGTGTATTACAGAATCTGCAGTTCATTTTGGGTCACCTTTCTTTTTGAATACATTCTGCTCACTCCTTTTTCATAACTTTGAATCTGATTTATTGTTATATTTAGCATATCTTGATGGTTGCAATATGCTTTATACCACTCAATTGTTTTTTCTAATCCTACTTTTAAATTCCATTTTGGATGCCACCCAAGCTTTGATTTTGCCTTAGAGCACTCTAATTTTAGGTAATGGGCCTCATGGGGATGTTTACCAGTATCAAGTTTCCAGGAGGCGTTGTTTCCCCACATTTTAGTTACATATTCAACAATCCATCTGACTGGTTTAACATCCTCATCATCTGGACCGAAATTCCATGCGCCGCTAAATGCGGGCCCATCTTGATAAAGATGCTGTGCCAATAAAAGGTAGCCAAAAAGTGGCTCTAAAACGTGCTGCCAGGGGCGAACAGCATCAGGGTAACGAACAATAATTTGTCTATTTTCCAACAAAGCCTTTATACAATCTGGAATGAGCCTATCTTCACCCCAATCACCACCACCTATTACATTACCTGCTCTGACCGACGCTAAGGACACACTATGTCCTTTATAACTATCAGGATTAAAGAACGATGTTAAATAGGCATTTGTTACAAGTTCCGCACATCCTTTACTTGAACTGTAAGGATCATAACCTCCCATCGGGTCATTTTCCCTGTAGCCCCAAACCCACTCACGGTTTTCATAGCATTTATCGCTGGTTATATTAACTATTACCCGCACTGATGGTGTATGACGGCATGCCTCAAGTAAATTTACGGTTCCCATAATGTTTGTTTCATAAGTTTCTACCGGTGCTTTGTAAGAATACCTCACCAGTGATTGGGCTGCCATATGAAATATTATTTCCGGTTGATACTTCTTAAAAACACCTCTCAATGTCCTGATATCCCTGATATCGCCTGTGATAGAGGTTATTCTCTTGTCAAGGCCACAGATTTCAAAAAGACTTGGTATTGTGGGAGGTTCCAGCGCATACCCAATTACGTTGGCACCAAGCTCATGCAGCCATATAGAAAGCCACGAGCCCTTAAAACCAGTGTGCCCTGTAATTAGGACCCGTTTGCCGCTATAAATGTTGTCAAACAATCCTGACATAACCAGCTACCACACCTTCCATTCGGCCCTACTTTCATCCCAGAGTCTATTTAAATACTCCATGTCTCTAATAGTATCCATACACGCCCAAAATCCTATGTGTCTATAAACCATAAGTTGCCCTTCACTTGCAATCTTTTCCAAAGGCCCAATCTCCAGATCGCAATTATCATCAACCGAAAGATAGTCAAAGATACCTCTATTAAAAACGAAGAACCCACTGTTGATGAGTCCTGGGCCGGTTCTCGGTTTTTCACTGAAACTTTCAACCTGATTGCCTGTAATCTTTAATTCACCAAAACGTGAAGCAGGATTGACTCCAGTCACCGTAGCTAACTTTCCGTGACTGTTATGGAAGATTAAAAGAGCATTAATGTCTATGTCAGCGATTCCATCGCCGTAGGTCACCATGAATTGGTCACCATCAATATATTTTTGTACACGCTTTAGTCTAGCACCCTTGAGTGCTCTGTCTCCTGTGTCAGCCAAAGTGACCCGCCAGCCTTTTTCCGTATGATTACTATGGGTTTCTATATGCTTCTGATTGCCCAGTTCTATAGTGAAATCACTGTTTAGAATTTCATAGTTGTAAAAGTATTCCTTTATCATTTCACCTTTATAGCCTAGACAAAGAACAAAATCTCTAAATCCATAATAGGCATATATTTTCATTATATGCCACAAGATTGGCTTGCCGCCGATTTCCACCATAGGTTTGGGACGAAATTCCGTTTCTTCCCGAAGACGTGCCCCTAAACCACCACAGAAAATTACGACTTTCATATTTTATACCCCTTTATTTTTTCGTATC
>QLTX01000097.1 GCA_018725175.1 Candidatus Psychracetigena formicireducens | reverse complement strand
AGGCTGAAATGAACTGATAGAGAGAGTATTAGATTATTTTAAACCCTTTATCTCCTAAACTCCTGTTTAAAAGTGTTAGTTCAAGGTTCCTGTTCATTCGGTCATTACGAGCCCCGCACCTATTAGAGATTGGTGAATAGGTGCGGGGCATGGTAATCTGATGTTTTCCCCTCACCCTGCCCTCTCCCTCTGTTTGGTAGAAGGTTGAAAAGTCTTAAAAGATGAGATTGCTTCGCTTCGCTCGCAAAGACAAACAAGGAAGTCATTACGAAGAACCGAAAGTTCTGTGGCAATCTAATGTTTTCCTTCATAAATTCAAAAGATGAGATTGCTTCGTGGAGTTTATCCTGATGAAAATCAGGACTCGCAATGACTGAGGGGTAAAGATGAGACTGCTTCGGGATTTCATCCCTCGCAGAGACAAGAAAAATGTCATTCTGGAACGCCTGGTATTTGTCCCCGTAGGGGCAAATCCAGAATCTCCGGTTTTGAGTCATTAAAGGGGGAGACCCCGTATCCAGTACGGGGAGACAAAGGGGCGGAGACTCTGCGGCCCCGATTAAAGATTTCAAGCGCAGGCAAGTGCAGGGTGACAAATGGGAAAAGTTGCTTATTATTACCATTATTTAAATATTTATCTTTAAAATGTCCTAATATGATAAAATTTACAGTTCGGAGAGATGGCCGAGAGGCTGAAGGCAATCGCCTGCTAAGCGATTAAGGGGTGTATAACTCCTTCGAGGGTTCGAATCCCTCTCTCTCCGCCAGTTAGGAAGTGAAAGAGTTTGCTCACCCCCGGAGTTTATCCGCCAAATTGACGGAAGGGCTTGACAATCGATTTTAAGCGAGATTTGAAATTTTAATCTTTGCCCCTCATCTCGCGGAGCTGAGCAAAAGCAGGCTTTTCTCATTTTTATCATAGTGGACTCTTTATATTTTTAAGTTTTGGATTGGTCACCTGGGTGCATCTTTGTGTCGTTTTAATATTTTTTGATAATAAAACTTGATACTGTTCAGAAATAAATTTCTGCTTTGAGCGGATACTCCTTTTTGTTCACAATGCAAAAGAAACTTTTTGAGGTTATCTTGTTCGATGGTTTCAAATTATTCCTTTTTGAAAGATAAATATTCTCATAAGCCATTAAGGCAACTTCAGTTTTGGGGCTGTAATTGCTGATTTTTAGTTCTTGCTCAGTTTGGTCTATCAGTCAAGGAAAGACGAAAGAAGAGGCAATTGCCAACATCAAAGAAGCAATCAATGGTTATATTGCAGCGTTGGAAGAGGATAATCTCCAAGTTCCCGAAAAGACCACTTTGACGCAATTTTGATGGCTGTATGAGCAAATTACCAGTGATTTCTGGCAGGGGATGTGTCAAAGTACTGGAGAAGGTCGGCTTTTATTTTAAGCGACAAGAAGGTAGTCATATTATTCTGAGGCGAAATGACCCACTTGTTCAAGTAGTAGTTCCTAATCACCAAGAATTGGATAGAGCACATTACGAGCAATTATACGGCAGGCTGGTATTAGTGTAGATGAATTTATAAAATTGCTATAATTTATTCATAATAGACATAAGGAGGAATTACCATGAAAAAGAAATTTAATCAAGTATATCAATTTAAGATTACGCTGAAGGGAATAAAACCACCGATTTGGCGGCGGATCCTGGTTCCAGAAACTTATACATTCTGGGATCTACATGTCGCCATTCAAGATGTTATGGGTTGGTCGGATTATCATTTTCATCTATTTGATGTTGTGGATCCTTCCACAGGAACGAACTGTGAGATAGGTATTCCTGAAAAAGAATATGATGTACATGAGGAGACACTTCCAGGATGGAAGCAAAAAATATCTGACTATTTTTCAATGGAAAACCCTAAGGCAGATTATGTATATGATTTCGGTGATAATTGGGAACACAGAATAGAATTGGAAAAGATACTTCCCAGAGAAAAAGGAGTTAATTATCCGATATGTATTCAAGGGAAAAGAGCATGTCCACCTGAAGATTGCGGGGGTGTCTGGGGATACGAAGAATTTTTAGAAGCTGTAAAAGACTCCAAACACGAGGAGCACGAAGAAATGTTAGAATGGATTGGTGGGGAGTTTGACCCAGAACAGTTTGATGTGGAAGAGGTTAGTTTTGATGATCCTGATGAACGTCGAAAAAATGCGTTTGCCTAGAAGACACACATCACCTATAAGGCGGAAATAATGGGGTCAAATCTATTTATTTGTAACAATTTATGAATAAGTAAAACATTATGTCAAGACAGTTAAGAGCGACTTACATTGGCTTATCCATCGCTTATTAATAGAAAGTATCCCTTACCTCATTTAATGAGCCTGTCTCGTTTATAAGAAATGAAGAAAGTAAAGTTGACCCCATTTATTTAATAATATGAAAAAAATACCAAAAGACGATAGAGACAAACTTTGGAAAACAATTGAAGCAGATATTCAGGATAGGGGGAGTAAAAAGGATATAAAATTTGTACTAAAAGGTAAGTGGAAAAAGTTTGTGAGAATGCAGGATGGTTTTAAACTATTTGCTGTTGATGGTACCTGGATAAGAAATAACTTAAGCGTTATATTTGGACACGGTGGTCATGGGTATGTTCATGAATTTATTCCTCTTGATGAAATATGGATTTCTACCCACCATTACAATGAAAATAAATGGAGTAGATGTAAATGTAACAATGTTAAAGAAAACCAAAAAGTTTCTACTGCCTATTTTGATAGTTGCACTATTCATGAAATAACAGAATTTATGGAAATGAGAAAGGGCAAATCATATTGGGTAGCTCACCAAATTGCTTTAAATAAGGAAAGAGAAATAGGATTATTGCCAGACCCAGATACTGAAATATAAAAAATGGAGTCAACTCCATAACTAATCATTTAAGTAAGTAATCCAAACTTAGGTCGGTGTTACAAAAGATTTAACCGCTGGCTTTAAGATATCTCTTCCTTAATACCTTGAGATATTCATTCCTTGCGTGCATATCCATCCTTTCCCTGTAGCTTGCTTATCTCCTCTGTGAGTATTAGCTAAGCTACATTCTAAATTACTTCGGTGATTATTTATATGATTTAACAACTTTCCTTTCGGTGATATATTAGATAATTTAATTCGCGGGGTTACCAGCTTGGTTTTTATTTTCTAATTTTAAGATATAATGATATATTAATACCAAATATAAGGAGGTAAACAAAATTGACCGAAATAAGGAGGTAAACAAAATTGACCGAAAATAAAACTTCTCTCGGGATGGGAGAAAATCTTGAAGGCGCTTTGAGTTATTTTTTAGGGTTTATATCAGGCATATTTTTCCTGATACTGGAAAAGGAAAATAAATTTGTTAGATTTCATGCTATGCAATCTGTGCTACTGTTCATACCACTGACTATAATTGGTTACATATTGAGTTGGATTCCTATTATTGGTTGGCTGGGTAGCTGGCTTATCTCAATGGCTTCTTTTGTTCTCTGGTTATTTTTGATGTACAAAGCCTTCAGCAAAGAGTTGTATAAAGTGCCTTTTATTGGTGATATTGCTGAAAAACAGATTAACAAGTAATAATTTTTGATTTTTTAATAAAAGGGCGGGGAAATAACCCGCCCTTTTTTAATTTCCGAACTAATCTAATCCTTAGAGCTTCTTTAAGAAACCTTCAATTTTTTCTACAGCTATCTTAATGTTCTCCAGGCTGTTAGCAAAGGAGAATCTTAAATGCCCCTGCCCGTAAGCACCAAAAGCGGTTCCGGTTAAACCGGCAACCCCTGCCTCGGTAAGCAGTCGGTTAGCCAGTTCGTGAGAAGAGATATCATATCCTTTAAAGCTGGGGAAAACATAAAATGCTCCCTGAGGTGCAATGCATTTTACGCCAGGGATATTGTTTAAGGCTTTAACGAAATATTCTCTTCTTTTAGCAAACTCTTCTACCATTTTAGCTGGTTCTTCCTGAGGACCCTGAATAGCTTCAATGCCAGCTATTTGCACAAAAGCAGTAGCATGCGAATAGGTGTTTATGGAGAGTGTGGACATTTTAGCAACTACATCTTTAGGGGCTACCCCGAAACCTAACCTCCAGCCGGTCATCGCATAAATTTTAGAATAGCCATCAATAATAATCGTTTGCTCTTTCATACCGGGAAGCGAATAAATGGAGGGGGTGGGCGTGGGTATGTCGTAAGCAATACGGTTATAAATCTCGTCAACCATAACCCAAATGTTTTTTCCTCTTACCAGGTCAGCTACCTCTTCCAACTCCTCTTTAGACATAGTAGCTCCTGTGGGGTTGTGGGGAGTGTTAATGATTAACATTTTAGTTTTGGGAGTAATAAGTCTTTTTAATAAACTAAGGTCTGGTTTAAAGTTATTTTCTTCCAGGTAGGGAAGGGGTACAGGTTTGGCACCTACAAAGTTAATGATTGATTCGTAAATGGGATACCCGGGGTTAGGATAAATAACTTCCTCGCCTTCTTCTACCAGGGCGGTGATAGCAAAGTTCATAACTGGTTTAGCACCTGCTGTAATAATTATTTCTTCGGGTAAAACTTCAACACCCCTTAAACCACCTGCATAACTGGCGATGGCTTGCCGAGCCTGGATAAGACCTGGAGCAGGTACATAGTGGGTGAAGCCATTTAACATAGCTTTATAAGCCGCCTCTTTAATATTGGCTGGTGTATCAAAGTCAGGCTCTCCAATTTCCAGATGAATTACCTGTTTTCCTTGAGCCTCTAAGGCTCTGGCGCGGGCTAATACCTCAAACGCCCCTTCTGTACCCAGATTTGACATTCTTTTAGCAAAAAGGAAATCCAATTTGATTATACCTCCTGATATGGTTATTTTTATAAATTGGTTTTGTCCTCTAATTATATAATAAATTAATAATATATTTCTACTTAGCGCTATCCAAAATCTCCGCCTCCCCGATTGTCATTGAGAAGACCCGCAGGGTCTGTGGCAATCTCATCTCTTTCCCCTCTTGGAAGGGAGGGGAGTAAGGGGAGGGCGATGTTTCTTTGTCATTCTGGAACGCCTCAATCCAGAATCTCCGATTTTCTTTCCACTCCTGGAAGGGAGGGGAATAAGGGGAGGGTGATAATTTAATACCCCCTCACCCAGCCCTCTCCCTTTCCTCAGGAGAGGGTTTAAAAACACAAAATATTAGACTGCCACGGGATTTCATCCCTCGCAGAGACAAAAAAAGAAGTCATTGCGAAGACCCGAAGGGTCTGTGGCAATCTCATCTCTTTCCCCTCTTGGAAGGGAGGGGAGTAAGGGGAGGGCGATTATTTCTTACCCCCTCACCCTGCCCTCTCCCTTTCCTCAGGAGAGG
>QLTX01000096.1 GCA_018725175.1 Candidatus Psychracetigena formicireducens | reverse complement strand
AATTTATTCATGTACGAAACGGGGGGGCGGCTGCCATCACTGTCACGGTTAATTCCGTAGCTCAGTGTAATTTTGGTTTTGACCATGACCCGCCGATACTCATACCTGCTGGGGGCAACCGTAAGATTGGTCCCTTCCCTAAGTTTCGCTTCGATGATGTCAATGGCCGAGTGCAGTTCACTTATAGCGCGGTAGCTTCAGTAACTGTCGCTATTATACAGTTACTGTAAAAACAATTTAGGAGGTTTAAAAAATGGCAATAAGAGCAAATGTACTTGTAGGAGTAGCTAGTGTAAGTATAGGAGGAGTGGCGGTGGGTTACACTAGCGATGGAGTAACTATGACCGTCTCTTCCGAATTTTTTGATGTAAAAGTGGAGGAGAGAATAGGAACGGTAAGAAGAATCTTGACTGACCAAGGGATAGTGGTAACACTAAATATGGCTGAAGGGACTCTAGCTAACTTCGCTAGAGCCATCCCTGGAAGTAGCTTGTCGGCTTCTACTCTGACCCTCGGGGCAGGACTTTTACAAACTACCCCTTTAGTCCTGGTAGGCAGAAATCCTGCTGGTTTCAACCGGACTATAACTTTGAATAGCGTTAATCCGACTGGAGAGGTGAGTGTTCCTTACAAGAAGGGAGAAATCTCTATTCTTCCGGTAACCTTCTCGGCCCTGATGGCTGATGATGGAACTTTTGGTACGATAGTTGACGCTACCACTTAGGAGGATTTGTGAGAACTGAGGAAGAAAAGATTCTGAAAACAAATATTGTGGTTGTATTCGGTAATAAAGAGTATGAGATTAAGCCTCTCGTAATAAAAGAATCTCGGAAGTGGAGAGACAAGTTTACCAAAGTGCTCGGTAGTCTACCGCAATATACCTCTATTACTACTGAAACTCCAGACAGGTTCCAAGAGGCCATATCTGCCATGATGATGATTCTGCCTGAAAAATTGATAGACTTAGTCTTTGATTACGCTCCTGAACTAAACAGAAAAGAAATCGAAATGGTAGCTACTGATGCGGAGATGGCTAGGGCTTTCGAACAAATTGTAGAGGTGTCTTTCCCTTTAGTGAAAAGTCTGGTGGGGGTGATGGGGAAACTGTCAGCATAGGCGGAGTCTATGAATTTATTTTGGCTGAATGGCATTTACCACCGGAATATATTGTTTCTAACTGGACACATGAGTTGTTAAATTTGATGTTAGAAAAATTAGTTAATCGTAAGAATAGAGAGATTAGGGATGTTGAAACAGCAGGTTCTACTGAACAAAGTAGAACGGTGTCTGATACAGAATTGTTTGCTTTGTTAGGAGACCAAATAAAGGTAGTGAAGCAGTGAAAATAGGAATAAATTAAGTGGCAATCAGCATTGGAGATGCTCTTTTACGGTTAGGAGTAGATTCTTCTGCTCTAGACAGATCTATGACTGGTTTAGGTAAACGATTAGATAGTCAATTTCTAAATCTCGGTAAGAAAATGTCTCTCAGCCTGACGGTTCCTATTATAGCTTTTGGGGCGGCGCTTTTTAAGACGGAAGACATTGTAGAAGATGCTTTTGATAGAATTCGTATCGGGACGGGAGCAACTGGAGAGGCATTGAACCGACTGAAGGGCGATTTTAAGGCTGTTTTTGCTAAAGTGCCTCAAGATGCTGCGCAGGTAGGTATAGCTATAGCTGACTTAAATACCCGTCTGGGACTTACGGGTCAGCCTCTGCAGAATTTAACTGTGCAGATGTTAAACTTAGCTCGGCTCTCTAAAACTGAAGTCGGACCGATTATAGCTAATACTACCAGACTGTTCGGTGATTGGGCTATAGCTACTGAACACCAAGGAGACACGTTAGACCTTTTGTTTAAGGTTTCTCAGTCTACGGGAATAGGGATAGACTCTCTGGCTCAAAGAGTAGTTCAGTTCGGAGCACCCCTAAGAACAATGGGGTTTAGTTTAGAAGAGTCTCTGGTGCTTTTAGGTAAATGGGAAAAAGAAGGGGTAAATTCTGAATTAGTGTTAGGCTCTCTTCGTATTGCGATGGGACACTTTGCTCAGGGGAATATACCTATGAGAGAGGGGTTAGACCAGACAATTAAAAAAATGCAGGCATTAGGACCTTCGGCGGAGGCGGTGTCTCTGGCTATGGAGGTATTTGGAGCTCGAGCTGGTCCCGACATGGCGGCCGCTATTTTGGAGGGTCGTTTTGAGATAGAAAAATTATTAAAGGTTATCCAGGAAAGCCCCGATACTGTTAACCGAGCGGCAGCCGACATTGAGGGGTTTGCTGAAAAATTAGCGATAGTGAGAAATCAGGCCACACTGGCTTTACATCCTCTGGGGGTAGCTTTGCTGAAAGTTCTTGAGAGTCTTTTGCCCAAAATACAGCCTTTAATTTCCTCTGTAGCAGGACTAGTTGAAGGTTTTGCTAATCTAAGTCCCTCAGTTCAGATGACTATTATTACTATAGTTGGAATAATTGCTGCAATAGGTCCCTTGCTTATGATCTTACCTAGTCTGATAGCGAGTATAAAAGTGCTTATAGCTGCTTTTTTGTTTCTCCTAACACCTATGGGATTAATCATTCTAAAAATAGGCGCTATCTCGGCAATCATTGCGTTGCTAGTTAGAAATTGGGATTGGCTTAGGGAAAGGACTATAAACATCTGGGGAGCGCTCCTCCAGTTTTTAGGTGGTGTCCCTGGGAGAATAAGGAGTATTTTTTCTACAGTTACGGGATTGATATTAAGTCCCTTTAGAGTAGCCTTCGCCGGGATTGGTTCGGGTATAAATTGGTTAATCAGGCAGTTAAACAAAATAAATATCAAAATCCCTGTCTGGGTGCCAGTTATTGGGGGTAAAGAATTCGGTATTAAAATACCAGAAATAGCTTTGCCGAGATTCGCTAAGGGAGGGATAATACCTGAACCAACGCTACTTTATGGTTTACGTTCCCAGCGACCCTATGCCATAGCTGGAGAGAGAGGACCTGAATTAGTTTCCCCAATTAAACCTGGATTAGGCAGTTTAAGTGTAGTTAATAATTTTAATATTTCGCAATTAGTAGTAAGAGAAGAGGCAGATATTGACCGCATAAGCAAACTTTTATATGATAAAATTCAGGCTTCTACTAGAGGGAGAGGTTACCATGGGATTTAGATATGCTGGTGTTCATTCTAGGGAGCGTGGGATTATTTTATTAAAAGTTCCTATCTCTTTACTCCCAGCCACCAGGGATAAAATAATCGTATTACCTGGGAGGAGAGGTGTATTGAGATACAGACCAGATGTCCATGAGAGAATCTGGACTTTGGACTGTGTAGTAGAAGGTAGTAGCTATCGGGATTTGTGGGTTAGGGTTAGAGCAATAGAAACATGGCTTAGTCCTACCGCTATGCGAGAATTAATCTTTGATGCCCACCCTGGACATAGATGGATGGCTATTTTAACAGGCGAAATAAATGTAGCAGTTAAAGGGGGAAGATTTGGCTTCTTTACTCTCACTTTTGCCTGCCCAGACCCTACCCCAGGAGTGATATAGAATGGAATTTCCTGTCGTTTTAAATGAAGCTGGCGTTGAATTAGTTACACTCACCAATGCCTATGAAATTTGGTTAAAGGAAGAATTAGGGGGTGAGGAAAAACTTACTTTCAATCTTCATTATGATGTAGCTATAAATCTTGCTCAAAATATCTGGGCAGGTATCTCTACTCATGTTAGGTCCAACGCTTTGGTCAGAATAAAAGGCCGAGCTTTCAGGATAAATCTTTTAAAATACCGACAGGACACAACCGGCAAGAGATGGGTAGAAGTAGAGGCGATGTCTCGTTGGTATGACTTCTTAAAAATGCCTGAAAAGGCAGCTAGAGAATTTAGAAATCAGAGAATAACAGCCCCCCCTCACGGTATTTTAAATTATATCTTAGACGGTTCAGGTTGGACTATAGGGACAGTAGAACCAGGGGTTAATGTTGAGAGAAATATTAAATTTCAAGGGGGGACGAACTATTTAGAAGCTTTAAGGGATATTGAAAGAGTATATGGAGCTGAGGTTGTATTTAATACTCTGATCAGAACGGTAGGTTATAAGGTAAGGGGAGGCGTAAATCGAGGGAGAATATTTGAGAGAGGTAAAGATTTACAGATAATTGAAATCAATGAAGATGCCTCAAAATCTATTTTTAGATTGTATCCATACGGCCGGAGAGGACTGGATATTAGCAGTGTAAATGCAGGGTTAAAATTTCTAGACGCACTCAATCCACCTTATACACCTCCACCCTCTATGACTATCAGAGTTGAGGAAATAGAAGACCCAGCCGCCCTGCGAACTTTTGGATTAAGTTTCTTAGCAGAGATCAGCAGACCAGAGAGAAGTTTTAATTGTAACGTGATAGATTTATCACTGGCTACTCCCCCTGAACCCTTCCCAGCTCTGGGTGATTTGGTCACAGTTAGAGACCCAGAGATAGATTTTTCTGAAATAATGAGAGTGGTAGCATTAGAATTTTATGAGGATGAGCCTTTTGGAAGTGAAATAGTTCTTTCTACCGTCAGACGTTCTGCCCTGGACATATTTATGAAATATACTGAATTTGTGAATCTGGGAGAGAATTACTGGGAAACAACCATCAGCGAATATGATGGAGCAGTACTTAAAAGCGAAGATGGGAGAGTAGTTGCTGACCAATGGGGGTTGAACACAGAAATATTTAAGAGGTTTCCTAACCAAGCGTTTAATTCCAGTTTTGAGATATTTGATGGGGCTAATAAACCTACCTACTGGGATACTTCTGGGGTGGTTACCAATGACGCCCGTTTTGATAGTTCCCACTCTTTGCAATTAAATGCTGGGCAGTTTGCTGAGCAGAGAGAGGTTGCTGGGATAGGCCTACCTAATCCCTCCTGGTGGCCGTGGAGTACGGGGACAAGATACTCATTTAGGTGTCGGGGTCATGGTGGCGTCTCTAATATAAGGGTCAGGGTATTTCGGGATGCTATACTGCAAACTATTTGGACCTGGAGAGAGAGGGATGGAAGTTTTGCCGTGAGAGAATCTGGAACACAACTGGACTTTGGTATAAACCCTGACTGGAACAACAGTTTAATAACGTTTGCTTGTGATGGCGTTGTTTCAGGTAGGTTAAGATTAAGGATTGAAAATATCCATGCTACTCGGGCTGTGTTTGTAGATGCCTTAGTAATTGAACCTGAAATAACTGGTAGATGGCCATCAGATTATACTCCTGGGCCGCAGAGTGTAGGTGCCGTTGATTTACCCGCACTAACTCATGGTCATGTCTGGGCGGGAGACGAGATGAATAGAGTATTAGCTCAAGCTCCACCTCCACCGATATCAGAG
>QLTX01000095.1 GCA_018725175.1 Candidatus Psychracetigena formicireducens | reverse complement strand
TTCGCTGGCTACCGCCGCTGCCACGCTAACAATGAGCAACCATAATGCTGGTAGCCTAAAAAACCACAGCGCTGCTATGGTGGCTGGCAGTAAAGCTAACAGCATCACCCGCATCATCTTCATTTTATATTCACCTCCATCATAACTTTTCTCCACACTCCCGACAGCGGGGAAGGTACTCATTAGTTAGTTTTTTACAACTGGGACATTCTACTAATTGAGCTGAACCACACCAAGAACAATGATTGCCCGGGTCAGGAAAGCCGCAAACGGGGCACACTTTTTTCCATAAACGACGATTTCTGATAGCCCTGGAAGAAAAGAATCTATTCTTTAGATAAACGATTCCAGCTATGGAAATGGTTGACCCGCCGATTGAAACAATTGCTTCAACCGGAATAATGCCAATCAGATAAGGATAAACAATACGAAAAGAAACAATTAATGCCTGTAAAGCGCCAAAGCCCAGAAAACTTACTCCTATCAAAGCATATCGGGAAAGTCCGCTCCTGGTGCGGAAAAAGTTAAAAATCAAAAACGATAAAATAAACATTATTAAGGCATAAATCAGCAGCGATATCCCTGCTTTCAGATTGCGGGTTCTTGCTTGACGGTTGAAATCTTCTTGAAATTTTTGTTCAGCCGCACGAAAAATTATTTCCTTTGGAGCAAAGAGGTCGGCTCGGAAGTTGTTAAGGGTTGTTTGAGCGGTTTCAATATTTTTTTGTACCTGCTCTAACTGATTCCGTGTTTGTTCCCACCTTAACTTTTTTACAGGGTCGTCTACCCCACGGTCAAGAAGGGTGCGGTATTCTTCTCTTGCTTTCTCATAATCCAATCTTGCTCTTGCTTCAGCATCTGTGTAACGCTGAACTTCTACCCTTAACTCATGGTATTTTTGTTGAAGAGTAAAAAATTCTGCTTCCAGGTTAGCAGGGAAATGCTCTTGACGAATTAATGTATAGTTTGGGTGTGGGAAAAGTCTGTCAATAGCTCCAGCTAAACGAAGTCCCCCAATCAACAAAAAGACCGTTAGCGCAATTGCTAATATTTTCTCTGCGGTGGTTGTTTCGTATCCTACTTTACCTTCATTTTTGTCTATATAGCTCTCTGGCATAATTCATACTCCTTTTTTCTGTTATTGTAGCATAAAAAAAAGCTAACCGTCTTTTAATTGTTCAGGCTTTTATCATTTTACCAAAAATAGCTTCATTTAAATTAGAGACAACAATAACAGAAATTACCAAAATTGCTCCCAATACAGCCAGGATAGAAGGATCTTACTTTACTTCTTCAACTATCCACCATAGCTCACTCCTGCACAGGGTCCCATAAGCAATATATTTACTGTCAGGGCTGAAGATAGGATAGATAGTCAAACCTGATTTACTACCGGGAGACGATTGCAGCTATACCCATTCCTCCCCCCACACACAGGGAAACTAAGCCAAGCTTTTTCTGCTGTCTTTCCATTTCATGAAGTAATTTAACCATCAATATAGCACCGCTGGAACCAATTGGATGTCCCAGAGCAATAGCTCCACCATTAACATTATTTTTTTCCTCGGGAATCTGTAGTTCTTTTATCACACCTAAAGCTTGAGCAGCGAAAGCTTCGTTAATTTCAAAAAGGTCAATATCATTTAAAGTGAGCCTGGCTTTTTCTAAAGCTGAAATAATTGCGGGAACTGGACCCATACCCATTAGATTGGGCTCAAGACCTGCTAAAGCATAAGACACCAATCTTCCCATCACTTTTAGGCCTAACCTTTCAGCTGTGTCCTCTGAGGATATAAGCATCAAGGCCGCGCCATCATTAATACCTGAGGAATTACCGGCTGTAACAGTGCCATCTTTTTTAAATACTGGCTTCAGGGTAGATAATTTATCCAGGGTAGTGTCCTTTCTCGGATACTCATCTTCCTTAAACAGTATAACCTCTTTTTTTGAAGGTAATTCTATGGGTGTTATCTGGGCAATAAACCTGCCTTCACTAATAGCTTTTAAGGCTTTTAGGTGGCTGTTATAAGCAAAATTATCCTGCTCCTCCCGACTAATAGAATACTTTTCAGAGATGTATTCTGCGGTTAATCCCATATGAACATTATTGAATATATCCCAGAGACCATCGTATACCATACCATCAATCATTTCTTCGGAGGGCAAGCTTAAACGGTAACCATATCGAGCTTTCTTGAGGTAATAGGGAGCCATATCCATATTTTCAATACCCCCAGCTATAATTACTTTTCCATCCCCGGATTTGATTGACTGAGCCGCCGAAATAATTGACTGTAAACCTGAAGCACAAACCCGATTTATGGTAATAGCGGGTATAGTTACTGGAAGTCCACTTTTTAATACAACCTGACGGGCTGGGTTCATGCCCTGCCCGGCTTGCAGTACATTTCCCAGGATACAGTCTGAAATTTCCAAAGGGTCAATTTTACTATGGGAGATAATACTTTTAAGAACTATTACTCCCAAATCTGAAGCTGATAGGTCCTTAACTGTTCCTCCAAAACTACCTATAGCAGTTCTAAGAGGATGAGATATTACAATATTGGTAGTCAAGTTATACCTCCATAATTTTAAGGTTAGGGCTTACTGAAAAATTTGCCTCGGTGCATTCTTGTATATCTTTGACAGTTACCTCTGAAGAAATTTCAGTTAGAGTCATACCCTCAGAAGTTATTTCAAATACTCCCATCTCGGTAATTATCAGGTTTACTTTTTTTCTGGCAGTAAGAGGTAAGGTGCACTGTTTTAAAATTTTTGGATTTCCTTTGGCGGTGTGTTCCATAGCTACTATAACCCTGTTAGAACCAACCGCCAGGTCCATTGCTCCACCAATACCTGGTACCAATTTTCCGGGAATTATCCAATTAGCCAGGTTACCCTCCTCATCTACCTGTAAAGCCCCCAAAACGGTAGTATCCAGATGTCCACCCCTGATCAAAGCAAAAGAGAGAAGTGAATCAAAAAAAGAACCACCAGGAAGGATTGTTTTAGGGTTTCCCCCAGCATCGGTAATATCAGGGTCAATGGGAAGTCCCAGTAGTTCTGGAGATTCACCCATCCTGATAATCCCATTTTCTGAATGAACATGGACGGTGATATCAGGAGATATGAATCTGGTAGACATTAAAGGAATGCCAATCCCAACATTGATAACATCACCGTCTTTAAACTCTTTAGCAACTCTTCGGGCAATGAATTCGCGAATATCCATTATAACCTCCTTATTTACCAGTTTGGATAATATAATCAACTAAAATACCAGGAGTAGCAATTAAATTGGGATCTAATTCTCCGACTTCCACAATTTCGTCAACCTGGGCAATTACTGTTTTTCCAGAAAGAGACATCACCGGGTTGAAATTACAGGAAGTTCCATAATACAAGAGGTTTCCGAACCTATCTGCCTTTCTGGCTTTTAATATGGAAAGGTCCCCGGTCAAGGGAAGTTCAAGAATATACTCTTTTTCGTTTACTATAATCTTCTGCTTACCCTCTTCCACAGGGGTTCCAATTCCCACCGGAGTGAGTATTCCACCCAATCCTGAACCTCCAGCCCTTATTCTTTCTAACAATGTTCCCTGCGGACTGAACTCAATATTTAACTCCTGATTGTTAAACTGTTTTTGGGTTTCCGGGTTTGTTCCTATATGGGTTGTAACCAGGTTTTTTACCCTATGAGCTTCAATTAACCGGGCTACACCTTTACCCGGGTAAGAAGTATCATTTACAATTATTTTGAGATTCTTTACTTCGGATTCAAGCAAGAAATCTATAAGCCTTTCGGGAGTGCCATTACCCAAAAAACCTGCAACTAAAATAGTCATCCCATCCCAGAGTTTAATTTTATTTGGTAAATCTTCTTTATTCACTAATTTGGATAGCAATGCATTCCTCCTTATGTCAGGTGGTTAATAATATAAGATATAATACCATATATCCTGGTTTGTAATGTTAATATATAAGAACCCATGTTAGAAAAAGATACCCGCAAAATAGTTTTTTTATCAATCATCGGAGCAACCTATGCTGCTATAACAGTTTTGTTAATTCCTATCAGTTATGGACCTTTCCAGCTTAGGTTATCCGAAGCCCTGACTGTGTTACCTTACCTTTTTCCCCAGGCAGTTTATGGTTTATTCATTGGCTGCTTTATAGCTAATTTATTCAGTCCATTCGGACTGTTGGACATTATTTTTGGAAGTATAGCTACTTTGATAGCTGCTTATTTAACTTCAAAAGCACCTAATATTTACCTTGCTCCACTTCCTCCGGTAGTAATAAACGCTTTTATCATACCAATATATTTAAGTAATCTTACAGGAATTCCTTATTGGTTAATGGTAAGTTATATTGGTCTTTCCCAGACTGTAGTCTGTTATGGTATTGGGCTACCCTTGCTAATAATATTAAAAAAGAGATTTAAATAGTTATCTTTATACAAATTGGAGGTTTTATATGGAAGTAAAGTTGGTTAAGATTGAAAACCCTCAAGGTTATAACTTTATCCTCGGTCAATCTCATTTTATTAAAACTGTTGAAGATATTTATGAAGCACTTATTTCCTCTTCTCCATTCATTCTTTTTGGGGTCGCTTTTGCCGAAGCCTCAGGGCCCAGGTTAATCCGTTTTACCGGAAATAATGAAGAACTAATAGATTTAGCCAGAAATAATTTATTAAACATAGGCGCAGGACATTCCTTTATTATTTTTCTCAAAGATAGCTTCCCAATAAATGTTTTAAATACAATTAAAATGGTTGTTGAAGTTTGTACCATCTTTTCGGCAACTGCTAACCCACTGGAAGTAATAGTTGCCGAAACAGGACAGGGTAGGGGTATTTTAGGAGTGGTTGATGGTGGTTCTCCCCTGGGGATAGAGTCTGAGGAAGATATTAAATATCGGAAAGACCTGCTTCGTAAGTTCGGGTATAAATTATAACCAGATTACCTGCTTATCCAAACCCGCGAATTACCTCATCAAGAATCTAATAGGTGAACCTGAATCACAACCAGGACAATGCCTCTTCTTCCTGATATAGCGACATACAGTATATATCACCCCGCCAACGATTAAACCCATCAATAAAATATCTATAAATCCTATCTTGGTTTTCCCTTAAAAATCAAAAGCTCTTTTTCCATCTCAACAATCTCATTGAGTTAAGTATTACCACCAGTGAGCTTGTTTGATGAAAGACCGCCGCTGCAATCATGCTGATGACCCCGTAAGATGCCAATCCTATCATTACGGTATTGAATACCAGAGCAAAGGCGATATTCTGCCGGATAACCGACAATGCCTTACTCCCCAAAGCGGTTATCCGCGGCACACTTAAGATGTCATCATTTAGAATCACCACATTAGCGGCTTGCACCGTGATATCACTGCCGATAACCCCCATGGCAATTCCCACATCCGCTGCCGCCAGCGCCGGGGCATCGTTAATACCG
>QLTX01000094.1 GCA_018725175.1 Candidatus Psychracetigena formicireducens | reverse complement strand
GAATAGTAGTCTCAAGCCTGTATTTAGCTAATGGCGAGACATTGTTCCCAAAGTAAAGCAAGAATAGACTGGCAAAAAAACTGACCAGGAACACCAGCGTAAATAGATGCCACACCCTGATTCCGCTCGCTCTAACAGCAAGGAACTCATTATTATCAGAGAGTCTTCCTGTAACCGCTAATATCGCAGCAAGGACAGCTATTGGCAGGCTATAAGGAAGGGAAAGGGTGAAGATATGGGTTAGCAGTCTAAATAAAACGCCCCCCCCTCCATCAATAACAACATTTATTAATTGCGGAAGCCTCCCGACAAAAAAAATAAAATTAAAAATTAAAAAAGAGGGGGGGAGCGCAAACAAAAATTCCCTTACAACATAAAACGACAAAACCTTCATTATAATTTACCTAATCTATTGCTCAAATATCATTGGTATGATAAAATCAGGCTCGTTCAAGTACCTGATAACGCAATTTAATAATAACATAAGAGCATATTTATTACAATATCAAGGGGCATAGGTCTATTGTGGATAAATGCAAGATGGGTTCTTATGCTATTAATAACAAGGATTTATTATTAGTCTCTATTTTACACCACAACTATCTGTGTATGGTAAAGATACTATAACCTGTGGATAGGTTGTGGAAAAACAAAGGAAGGGTGTTGACATTGAATCCCTGGGAACAAACATTAAGTATAATCACTAAAAAAGTAGACTCTCGCATCTTCAACAGCTGGTTTAAACAGATAAAGTTTATCTCTTTCTCTGATAATACGCTTTCATTGGGTGTCCCCAGTAGATTTTTTTGTAACTGGATTAAAGAACACTACCTTGATTTAATCAAGGAAGCATTATTAGATATTAATAAAAAGGAGGTTCTCCTGAATTTCCTAATCACTACTTCTCATCATAAAAATCACCCACCGCTCGCAGAACACCCATCATCACAGCCCCGCCTTAATAGAAGATATATCTTTGATAATTTCATTGTTGGGGAAAGCAACCACCTTGCCCATGCTGCCTCTCTTGCCGTTGCCGAGTCCCCATCACGAGCATATAACCCATTATTTATTTATGGTGGTGCAGGATTGGGGAAAACACATCTTATGCAGGCAATTGGCCATTTTATAAGAGAGAAAAAAAATGGTGTCAGGATCTCATATATGTCAACAGAGGCTTTTTTTAATCAATTTGTCAGGGCAATACAAAATCGTACAATGCAAGATTTTAGAGATAAATATCGTAACACAGATGCTTTCTTGCTTGATGATGTTCATTTTCTTATTGGGAAAGAGTCTGCCCAGGAAGAGATTTTTCATACCTTTAATACATTACATGATAGCTATAAGCAAATTGTTTTCTCCAGTGATCGTCACCCAAAAGAGATTCCAACGCTTCATGAGCGATTACTCTCGCGGTTTGAGTGGGGATTGGTTGTTGATATTCAACAACCAACGCTGGAGGTGCGAATTGCCATCCTTAAAAAATTAATAGATGAGAAGGGTGTGCCTTTCCCCAATGAAGCGATTGTTTTTATCGCAAGCCAGATTAAATCAAATATAAGGCGGCTTGAAGGAGCGTTAACCAGGGTTTTTGCCCATGCTGCATTAACTAAAACAACGATAAATTTAAAACTAACAGAAGATGTCCTGGGAGATATTTTATTTAAAAATAAAATAACAATGGAGCTTGTTAAAGAAAGCGTAGCTGAATTTTATGGACTAAAAACCTCTGACCTGCAAGATAAAAAAAAGAATAAAGAGGTTGTTTTCCCGCGGCAGATAGCAATGTTTTTAATAAGGGATTTAACAGATTATTCCTTTCCTGAAATAGGAGATAGTTTCGGGCACAGAGATCACACAACGGTTATTCATGCATGTAAAAAAATAAAAGAGGAAATAAAAAACAACACGATAATGAAGCATAATATTGAACGAATAAGAAAAAAAATAGAGAATTGATTTTTTGTGGATAAACTTATTGGGTTATTAATATTAAATTAACAGGTTATCTCTTTGGTATGTAATTAAAAACTCGGTTTTCTATTAAAAATAGTCATTACAGTTACTACTACTGTAACTTATATTAGAAGAGAAGGAGTAATAGGAATACCATGAAAGTGAATTGTTTAAAAAAGGATTTAGTTAAAGGAATAAATATGGTAGATGATATTATCTTAATAAGTAATACATTACCAATTCTATCTAATCTACTTATTGAAACAAGCGAGAACTCTCTACATATGATAACTACTAACCTGGAAGTAGTAATGGAGTGTTATATTCCTGCCCAGGTAATAGAACAGGGTAAAATCACAGTTCCAGCCCACAAAATCAGTGAAGCAGTTAAATCATTACCTGATGTTGAAATAAACATAAATACAGAAAATAATACCTTTATTATTAATTATAAAAAAGGTTTTTTCAGGATTAACGGATCGGGGGTAGAGGACTTTCCTGAACTACCACAAATAGAAAAAAGCAATACTTTTTCAATTAAGCAAACAGACTTAAAAAGAATGATAAAAAAGACATCCTTTGCTGTCTCTTATGATGATGCTCGTCCTGCACTTAGTGGCGTTCTTTTTGTGGTAGTTGAGGATATTTTAAGATTAATAGCTACGGATGGAAGAAGAATGGCTTGTATTGAAAGCACAATAAAGAATTCCTGTCGGGGTAAAAAAGAGATTATTATTCCCATTAAAACAATTAATAAACTTTCAAAGATTTTAGATAAAGGAGAGGTTGAGGTTTCCTTTGGAGAAAACGAAATATCCTTTCAAATAAAAAATAAAGACAGGTTGGTATCCCGGCTCATTAATAAACAGTTTCCTGATTACCAAAAAGCCATCCCACCTGATTTTAAAAGGAGAGTGAGATTGAAAAATAAAGAGTTTTTTGATAATCTAAAGAGGGTCGCTGTTCTGACAAGTGAAGAATCAGCTGCGGTGGGGTTTGATGTATTGGCAGATAAAATAATATTAAAAGCAAATATTCCTGGTATCGGAGAGGTGAAAGAGGAGGTGGATTTAAAACATAAAGAACCATGTCCTGATGTCCCGTTAGTTAATATTATTTTTGAACCAAGATACATAATGGATTTTTTAAAAAACGAGGAAAGCGCTGATGTGTTCCTGGATTTAAACGGCCCACTGGATTCAGGGGTAATGAAGCCGGATGGAGATGAAAAATACACCTATGTGATTATGCCAATAAGACCATAAAGAAAGGGGAGGTTCCCAAGTGGACAAAGGGAGCAGACTGTAAATCTGCCGCCGTACGGCTTCGGAGGTTCGAATCCTCCTCTCCCCAAAACCAGCCCCCCATTTATTGCCACAAAAGAATCAGGAGGATAATTATGCCAGTGACAAAATCTGCAAAAAAGAGGCTCAGGATTAACAAGAAGAAAAAGGCTTATAATATCAAATATAAAAACAAGGCAAGGTCTTCACTCAAGGAATGCGAGCAAGCGGTAAAATCCGGGCGACCCGGTGAGGCAAAAACGATGCTGCCCGGGTTAATAGCGATACTTGATAAAACGGCTTCCAGGGGGGTGATTCATAAAAAGAGGGCGGCAAGAAAGAAGTCGCGCTTCGCGCGTAAAGTAAATCAACTACAAAGCCTTATGACAAGTAGCTCTAACACTAACTCAGGTGAGAATCTTTCTGATTTGAAATCAAGCTCTGCCTGAAGAATAGAACGAAAGCCTTTTTTAAACCTGTCCCACCCCAGCCCCTGTCGCCTCATCTGCCAGGCAATGGCGTTGATAAGTGTCTTTTTTTCATCCACTGAGAGTTTTTTTAGTATTGCAAGTGCTTTTTTTGCCTCATTTTTGTTAATTGCACTGATGATGCCAGAGGTAATTACTTCTTTTGAGTCACCCACTAAAACCCTTATGTCTTCGGGGGTGATGTTCTTTTTATCCCGGCAGTAAAGAACGAGTTTTTCTATCTCATTGTTTAATGTCCGGGTATCCATCCCCACCTTTTCTTTTAACTCAAGGGCAGCTTGAGAGGAAATACTCCACCCCTTCTCTCTGGCCTGCTTCGTAATCCAGGTTATAGATTCACCCTCGGAAGGGAGAGCAAAAACCACCTCAATTCCGAACCTGTAGTCATTTTTCCTCACCAAAAGGACAAGGCAGGTAGGGGGAAAAGGGGAACGGGAGTAGTTTTTAATTATAGCTTTTGCCGAAATTCCTACCCTGTCAGCATTCCTAACAATAACAAGTTGTCTGTCTCCGGTAAGTGTAGGAGTAGAAGCGGCTTTAATGATATCAGTGCCAGTAGATTCTTCTCCGTAGAAAAGATTGAAACTTAGTTCGTCCACCCCCTGCTTAAGGATAAGCTTTTTTAATTTTTTTACTGCCCTCTCTTTGTAGAATTCATCTTCACCTGAGAAAATGTAGATTGGCGGCGCCATTCCTTTCTGGGTGCGAGAAAGAAATTCCTGGTAGCTAATCTTCATTTTCTATTTTCACCCCCCCAGCGTCTCCTTAACAACGCTCCTTGCCAGGTTAGTGAGCGCCCCCCTTTTTGCCTCACGATTGGTTGGAGCGACGGAGCTTCCCTTAATTATCTTGTTTTCCCATAAAACCCTGTTGTTCCGCAGGTCTCTAACGGTGAAGATACCTCCGATGGTCACATAGGGCTCTCCAACCCTCTTGCCCTCAACATAACTTGTAATTTGACCACATAGCCTGAGGTCTGCGCCGTTTTCGCCCCTCGCAACGCTTAGTCTTCCGTCAAATATAAATTCATCTCTTATTTTTTTCTTTATCTGAACTTCAATGCCACCCTCAAATGTTTTATTTTCAATATTAATGGCAATAGACCTGAATTCTGCCACATCGGGGGGAGAGGGCGTATAACACCCTCCCAAGAGAAGGAGCGCTGCGAGATTAGCGCACAGCAGCTTTTGTCGTGAGCTCATTTAATCGGTCCCTCCCCGGAGCCGCCCAGCTGGTTTCCGGGTAGTCATTTAAAATGCTCTCGTAGTAGATTTTGGCAGCGGCAAGTTCACCCTGCTTCTTATAGAATGTTCCAATTCTGTAGAGGTGCTCGGCTAATTGCTCATTTAAAGAAAATAATTTTTCTTCGGCATCTTTTTGTAGTGGACTGTCAGGAAAGAGTTGTTGGAAGTTTTTAAATTCTTCCCGGGCGCGCCCGGTCATTGTCTGGTCACGGGGCGGAGCAGTAGATTGATTTAAATAAGCCATTGCAATCCCGAAGAGGGCTTTTTCTGCGTACGGGCTTTGTGGATAATTTTCAATGACTCTCTTATAGTGTAGAGCTGCTTTAGAGAAGTCATCGTCATAAAAATAAGACAACCCTATCTTGTATTGAACCCGGGCTGCCTTTTCACCAAAAGGGAGCCTTTCTGATAAAAACTGAAAAAGCTTCCTTGCCCGGGAATAATTACTCTCTGCAAAGAGCCGCGGTCTGTTTTCGTCCTTGAGGATACCTGTGGCAACCCGGTAGAGACCATCCAG
>QLTX01000093.1 GCA_018725175.1 Candidatus Psychracetigena formicireducens | reverse complement strand
TCTCCCATCTTTCCTTGTCATTCTGGAATGTTTTAATCCAGAATCTCTGGTTTTAAGTCCTTAAAAGCGGAGACCCTGCATCCAGTGCAGGGTGACAAACAAAAACCTGGGGAGATAAAAACCTTAAAAGATGAGATTGCTTCACTTCGTTCGCAATGACTGAGAGATGAGTCATCGCGAGACTTCTGAAAGAAGTCGTGGCGGTGATCCGACCTGTAATTAATCCTGAATCAATCCTGGATCAGGTCCAGGACAAGGTTTAGGACAGAGATTCAGGGCGACAAAGAGACAGTTAAGAGTAACAAGAAACATTTATAATTAGCTTCATAGCACCATTAACTGATTATTTAGGAGTGGAAATTTTTATACACCAACACTGTATTGTGCCCACCAAACCCAAAAGCATTCTTTAGGGCTACTTTAACTCCTCCAACTGGTTTAACTGCCACATTGGGAATATAGTCTAAATCGCACTCCGGGTCGGGAACCTCATAGTTAATAGTAGGGTGTAGTACTCCCTTATAAAGAGATAGTATGGTGGCAATGCTTTCAACCGCTCCTGCACCACCCAGCAGGTGTCCAATCATTGATTTAGTAGAACTAATCTTCAGTTTATAGGCATGTTCACCGAAAAGCTTCTTGATGGCTAAGGTTTCTATGCGGTCGTTTAAGGGGGTAGAAGTACCGTGAGCATTGATGTAATCAACATCTTTTAGGTTTAGCCCGGCATCTTTTATGGCATCCTGCATAGCCATGGTAGCTCCCTCTCCCTCCGGGTGGGGTGCGGTTATATGGAAAGCATCGGAGTTAGTCCCATAACCAACTACCTCAGCATATATGGTGGCTCCCCGATTTAGAGCCTGATTTAATTCTTCCAGGACCAATATCCCTCCCCCTTCACCCATAATAAAACCGTCTCTATCTTTATCAAATGGCCGGGAAGCCCTCATCGGCTCAGTATTACGGGTAGAAAGAGCTTTCATATTATTAAACGCGGATACTACAAAGGGGGTCACACAAGATTCTGCTCCCCCGGTTAACACCAGGTCCAGACTACCTTCTCTTATAAGCTTGAAAGCCTCGCCGATGGCATTTAGCGAAGCAGCGCAAGCAGTAGAAATGGTTAAAGCTGGGCCCTTAATGCCATATTTTAAAGATACCCAGGCCGAGGAAATATTGGGTATCATCAGAGGAACAGTAAAAGGAGATACGCGAGACGAGCCGTCCTTAAGATAACGAGCATACTGCTCCTCAAAAGATAAAATTCCCCCCATCCCGGCCCCCAGATACACACCCACTCTGTAAGGGTCAAGATTTTTTATATTTAATTGAGCATCCTGTAGAGCCAGTTCCGTACAAGCCAGGGTAAACTGGGTAACCCTATCGCATATTCTAACCTCTTTTACCTCCAGATAATCAAGAGGTACAAAATCCTTAACTAGGGAACCAATAGTCACTGGACAACCAGCTTCTTTAAGATGAAGCACCTCTCCAACACCCGATTTACCCTGCAAAAGAGAGTCAAAAAAAATGTTTTTATCTTTACCTAAGAAAGTAATAACGCCGATACCGGTTACTACAACTCTACGCTTCATTTTTTCAGCCCAGTTTCTGGAAGATATAATCAACTGCGTTTTTAATAGTTTTTAACTTCTCAAAATCGCTATCTTCTACCCTTATCTTAAACTTTTCTTCCAGCTCCATCACTATATCCACCAGATATAGAGAATCAGCGCCCAAATCTTTTACAAACTCGGCTTCTTCTACCACCTGGTCTTCAGACACACCCAACCGTTCAATCACTGCTTGTTTAACGGCATTAAAAACCTCAATTCTTTCCATTTTCTTAACCTCCTTTTATTAATTTATCAGGCGGTAAGTCCGCCATCAATTACTATCACCTGCCCGGTAATATAGTCTGCTTCTTCAGAAGTTAGAAACTTTATCAGCCCGGCAACTTCAGCTGGCTTGCCAAATCTTTTTACCGGTATTCTTTTAAGAAATTCCTCTTTTATATTATCAGGAAGTTTTCCGGTTAACTCTGTTTCTATATAACCCGGAGCTATGGCATTTACAGTAATTCCAAAGGGAGCAACTTCTCTGGCCAAAGACCTGGTAAAACCTATAAGAGCTGCCTTGGAAGAAGCATAATTAGTCTGTCCTATATTTCCCACTATGCCCACCACTGAAGCCAGGTTTATAATCCTACCCCTTCTAACTTTTACCATTAAAGGAAGAACTTCCCGGGTTATCTGATAAGCACCCAGAAAGTTAGTGTTTAAGACAGCCATAAAATCTTCTTCCTTCATTCTGAGAAAGAGCCCATCACGGGTAATGCCAGCGTTGTTTACCAGCACGTCAATACGAGGATAAGCTTCTTTTACCTGGGAAATTACCCTCTTTACCTCTTCCGCCTGAGAAATGTCGCACTTAAGAACCAGCAGTTTTCCCATTTCCCTGGTCTTTAACCGTTCTTCTACCTCTCTTTCTAATTCCCCCCTAACTTTCTCGTCACCCCGGTAAAGAGCTATCACCTTAACGCCTTCCTGTAATAATTGCAGAGTTACAGCCCTGCCTATCCCTTTTGTTCCGCCTGTTACTAAAGCAACCTCAGGAAACATGTCCCAATCTCCCTAAAACCTCCAAGCCTTCTACATCAATAGAGAACGCCCTTACCTCGGGTAACACTCTTTTAGTGAGCCTGCTTAAAACATCTCGGGGGCCAACTTCCAGAAAACAGTTTGCACCAAGTTCTCTAACTTTTCTCAGGCTATCTGTGAAACGTACCGGAGTTGTTAATTCCTGCGTTAGAACCTTTTTTATGGTTTCTCCCTCGGTTAGAACCTGAGCCAGGCTGGGAGAAATATAATAAACCGCAGGAGTATGAAAAGAAAAACCAGTTAGAAACTCAGCAAATAAGGGAACCATCTTTTTCAGGTACCTGGTATGAAAGGGATGGGAGACTGGAAGCTTAACCGCTCTTATCCTTTTCTCTTTGAGCTCTACCATTAAACAGGTAATATCCTCTTCTTTACCACCTACCACCACTTGATCCTGGGCGTTAACATTGGTAATATCCAGCAGGGGATGGCTATTTAGAATTTCTCTTACCGAGACTTCTTCTAACCCCATCACCGCGACCAGCCCCCCCTCAAAATCTCTACCTAAAAGTTCCTCCACCATCTCCCCCCTTTTCCTGGTTATGCTCAAACCATCCTTAAAGGAAATTGCTCCTGAGGCAACCATGGCTGTATAGGAGCCCAGACTATGCCCAAGAACCGCTCCTTCCTTAACTCCCTCTGCTTTAAGTACTCTTAAAATTCCATAACTTACCGTTAAAATTAAAGGCTGGGTGAGGGAAGTTTGCTGTAATTGTTCGCTGGAACCTTCTTCTAACAGGGATGACAGGTTTAGTTTCAAATGATCACTTGCTTCTTCCAGAGTAGAGCTAAACGATTTATATTCCAGCCATTTTTGGTGCATTCCGGGATACTGAGAGCCCTGTCCGGGAAATAATAAAGTTAACATCATGCTAATTCACCTTCTTGGTTACCCATTGATAGATAGTTTTGCCGGTGAATTTCACCCACCGGGTAAAGATTTTCCTTCCATTTTTTCAGTATGACGCTCCATCCCTCCCGAAGAGTTAACTTATAATTCTTATTAAAACTAAGTATGATTTCCCTTAAAACCATAGAAATTTCTACCTCATAGCCTAATTTTTCTTGGAGAGAAGTAGCAGGATACTGTAAATTAGTACTTAATTCTTCCATATTATTATTTACATTTACCCCTACTCCTACCACTACATATTCTATAGCTTCTCCTACAACCTTACTTTCAGTTAAAACGCCGCACACTTTTCTACCCTCAAGCAAAAGGTCGTTAGGCCACTTCACCTGGCATCTAAAACCGGTTAACTTTTCTATAGCCTCTAAAACTACTACTGCCGTTAATAAGGTCATCATAGATAATTCTTTAACGGGAAAAGGAGGCTTTAGAATTAGAGACAGATATAGACCACCTTCAGGTGATATCCAATTTCTATCTTCTCTGCCTCTTCCCCGAGTCTGTTTTCTGGCTAATACCATAGTTCCTTCTTCTTCGCCATTTTCAATCAGTTTCTTAGCGTAATTGTTGGTAGAATCAACCTCTTCTAACCAGATTATTTTATTGCCAATCTCCTGGTAAGACTGCATATTTACACCATTTTCTCCAGATAATCTGTGGTAAAGTTACCCTCAATAAAATCTTTATCCTTCATTATCCTTTTAAGGAGGGGGATGTTGGTTTTAATCCCGGTAATATTAAACTCCCCTAAAGCGTTATAACACCTGGTAATGGCTTCTTTTCGGTCTTTACCCCAGCAGATTAATTTTGCCAGCAGGGAATCGTAATAGGGGGTAATCTCGTAGCCGGAGTAGATATGAGTGTCCACTCTCACTCCTAAACCACCGGGAATATACAACCCATCAATCTTTCCTGTTGAGGGCATAAACCCTCTATCTATATCCTCAGCCAGAATCCGACACTCCAGGCAATGACCTTTTGGCTTGGCCTGTAATTGTTTTAAGGATAACTTCTTTCCGGAGGCTAATTGAATCTGTTCTTTAACCAGGTCCAGCCCGAACACCATCTCGGTAACCGGGTGCTCTACCTGGATACGGGTATTTATTTCAATAAAATAAAAGTTTCGCTTGCTATCCACTAAAAATTCCATGGTGCCTAAATTTCGGTATTTAAGAAATCTGGCTCCTTCAATAGCTGCCTCAGCCATTTTCTCTCGTAACGGTTCGTCAAGGAAGGGGCTGGGCGATTCTTCAATAACTTTCTGATGGCGTCTTTGAATGGTGCATTCTCTTTCCCCGAGATGCATTATTTCACCAAAATTATCAGCTACTACCTGAAACTCTATGTGCCGTACATCTTCCAGGTATTTCTCTACATAGAACTCTCCTGAGCCAAAACTTATCTCTGCTTCTTTTTTAACTACCGGAACCATTTTAGCCAGTTCTTTCTCATTGTGCACAATTCTCATGCCCTTGCCACCACCACCAGCAGAAGCCTTAAGCATGACTGGATAACCTAAACTTTTTACCCTTTTCCACAATTCCTGCTCATCTTCGGTATTTTCACGAAAACCACCCACTATTGGTAAGCCAGCAGTTTTCATGGCATCGCAGGTTCTGGCTTTGTGGGAACCTAACTCAATGGCCTCCTGGGAGGGGCCTATGAACTTAAAATTACACTCTTCCAGAATTTTGACAAAACGGGCATTTTCCGAGAGAAACCCATATCCCGGGTGTATGGCTTCTACCTGTAAAACATCTGCACCGCTCAGTATATTGGGTATATTGAGATAACTGTCCCGGGAAGCAGGACCTCCCACGCAGAAGGCTTCATCGGCAAACTTAACATGTAAGCTGTCCCGGTCAGCTTGAGAATAAATGGCTACCGTAGGGATACCCATTTCCTTGCAGGTCCTGATTATCCTTACAGCAATCTCTCCCCTATTGGCAATCAGTATTTTTCTAAACATCCGCTTCCACTAAAACCATAGTTTG
>QLTX01000092.1 GCA_018725175.1 Candidatus Psychracetigena formicireducens | reverse complement strand
TGCTTAGAGCTACCTCAATTTTTCGGTTGACAATTCAGAAACAATGCAACAGTAGATTCAATAAACGCTAAATATGCAATTATCTTTATGGGGTTAAGTTATTTTCTATAACCGTATTCGTAGTGGAACTTACTTTAAGAATATGGGTTTCCAACTATTGTACTAACCAATGTGATTCTACTATCTATATCAAGCGCCTGTTTAATCCTTTGATATTTCTGGATTTATTAGCTGTATTATCTTTCTTTTTACCTATGATAATCCCTCTGGATTTAAGGTTTTTAAGGATTTTCCGTTTATTAAGGCTACTACGCTCTTTTAAGATAGGCAGGTATTCAGAGTCTCTCAATGCATTAGTAAATGTCCTGAAAAACGAGAAAGAGGAACTTTTGGTCATAATCCTTACTATTTTTTCATTACTCATTACAGCTTCCAGCTTGATGTATTATGTGGAGCATAATGCTCAACCAGAGGTGTTTACCAGTATTCCCTCTGCTTTGTGGTGGGGTATTATAACTCTTACTACCGTCGGCTACGGAGATATATCCTATTACCGCCCTGGGAAGATTTCTGGGAGCCCTTATTGCCTTACTTGGTATTGGCATGTTTGCCCTGCCTATTGGCGTAATCGCTTTTGGGTTTATGGAGGAACTTCAACGACGCAGGGTTAATAAAGGGCGATGTCCGCATTGCGATAAACATATTCATAGTACCACCAATACTCTACCTACCTGACCTATCCCCGGATACCTGGGGTATCTTAACAAAAACCAGTAATTATTAAACACAAAACCTTGAATAATTATGTATTAATCATATGCATGATGCATTTAAAAATGTTATAATAATTTATGATATCCAGCAAAATTAGAAAATATTTCTGGGATGTTAATATCAGGGAGTTAGACGCCTCAAAACATAGCAATTATATCATTGAAAGGCTCCTGGAACTGGGTGATAGGGAAGCTGTTAAATGGCTCAAAAAGACCTATTCTGAAGATACCATCATTGAAGTCGTAAACAACTCACGGAATCTTTCCCCCAAAAGTAGGAACTATTGGGAAATAATATACAACCTAAAACATTGAATAAGCTTTATTCTAAAGTATTAACCCTAAATACCAAGAAATCTTTAAAAGAAATCAGCAGTTATAAATTTCTCAGTGATTTTTATTTAGGTGGGGGTACCGCTCTCGCTTTACACCTGGGTCATATGATGTCAAAAGATTTAGATTTTTTTTCCACTAGCGATTTTAATGATTCCTTAATAATCCAATACCTATCCGAAAAAAACAGATTTTCACTGGAAAAAAGAGATGTTCAAACTATTATTGGAATTTTTAACACAATAAAAATATCATTTTTAAAGTACTCTTATCTTTTATTAGCACCTCCATTAGAATTTCAAGGTATAAAAATCGCTGCAATTCCAGACATTATTTGTATGAAAATTGAGGCTATCTCTACCAGGGGTAGCAAGCGCGATTTTATTGACCTTTACTTTGCTCTTAAAAATGGGTTTTCTCTTTCTGAAGCTCTAAAATTATTTGAAACCAAATACGCCTCTGTAAAATATAATATGACTCACATCTTTAAAAGTTTGGTGTATTTTACCGATGCTGATAACGAGCCCCCACCTATTATGATAAAAAAGTATGGTTGGGACGAAATAAAAACATACTTTATTAAAGAAGTCAGTAAGCACTTAAAATAAAACAATGCTATAATCAATTTATGTGTGGAAGATTCATATTTATTGAACCAGAAGATATCTACGAGAGGTTTGATATTGTAGAAAGACCTTCCTTACCACTCCAGCCTAATTATAATGTAGCTCCCTCGCAAACATTTCCCGTAATTGTAAAAGAAAATCCTCCTAAAATTATTTTTATGAAGTGGGGACTTATTCCTCACTGGAGCAAAGACTCTGCTGATTTTAAGGGTTTAATTAATGCGCGCGGGGAAACCATTCTACAAAAACCTTCCTTCAAGGACTCTTTCCGTAATCGCAGGTGTATCATACCCACTAATGGCTTTTACGAGTGGAAAAAAGGTGAGGGTAAAAAAACCCCCTACTTTATTCACCTGAAAGGAAAAAAGCTTTTTGGCTTTGCCGGTATCTATGATAGATTGCAGGAAAAAAGCGGGCAAATACTAAATACCTTTTCCATAATTACCACCGAGCCTACCGAGTTAATTTCTTCTATTCATAACCGTATGCCGGTTATTCTTTCTCCCGATGATGAAAGCAGGTGGCTTGACTGCACTCAAACAGATACTGCTGACCTACTTAGCCTTTTGAAACCCTATAAAGCAGAAGAAATGGATTTTTACCAGGTATCTCTAATGGTTAACAATCCCCGTTATAACTCACCCGATTTGATTGAGAAGGTTGTTTAGTGTCTGAAACCATTAAACCTGCCATTATAATGATTCACGGTATGTGGGGAGGAGATTGGTGTTTTACCAATTTCCAAAACTATTTTGAAAAACAGGGGTACCCATGCCTTAACCCCATTCTTCGCTACCATGATATTAAACCAGGTGATAAAACTGACCCCAGACTGGGAGCTACCTCTCTCCTGGACTTCGTTGCTGACCTGGAAACTCTGATTAAACTACTTCCCCAGAAACCTATCATAATGGGGCACTCTATGGGAGGTATATTAGCGCAAATGTTAGGAAGTCGTAAATTGGGAAAAGCATTAATTCTCCTGGCTCCAGCAGCTCCAGCAGGGATTCCTGCTCTTACCCTCGGTGCGGTGAGATGTTTCTTTAGAACTTTCTTAAGCTGGGGTTTTTGGAGGAGACCTTTTTTACCATCTTTTAACGAAGTGTCCTACCCTATTTTGCATAGCTTACCTTTTTTTGAGCAAAAAAAGAAATACAGCCAGATGGTGCCTGAATCAGGTAGGGCAACTATGGAGATTGGTCTCTGGTTTCTGGACAGGCATAAAACCTCCAGCGTTAACGAAGCTGATATAAACTGTCCTGTGTTAATAGTTGCTGGTGCTAAAGACAGGATAACCCCGGCTTCCTCAGCCAGAAAAATGGTTAATAAGTATAAAAAAGTTGTCACCTACAAAGAGTATCCCGAACATGCGCATATGTTAATGGATGAAGATGGTTGGGAAATTGTAGCTGATTTTGTTAGAAATTGGATTGAACAACTACCTGAATAGGAAATATAAGATATAGCAAAATTATAATTCTTTAATTTATATTGGGAGGATTTATGAAAGACCAGGAAAAAAATAAAACTATAAAAACTTTCGCTATTGCTTCATTTTTAAATGATATGGGTTCAGATATTATCAGCCCTATCTGGCCTCTTTTTGTAACCCAGATGCTGGGGGCTAACATGGCTATGCTGGGTTTACTGGACGGAATGGGAGAAGCGTTGGTTTCTATTTCTCAGGCAGTTTCAGGTTATCTATCGGATAGATTAAAAAAGAGAAAAATATTTATCTGGATAGGTTATTTTATGGGGGGCTTATCCCGGGTAGGGTATGGATTATCTACCACCTATCTTCACCTCATTCCTTTTAGAATATTAGACCGGGCGGGAAAGATAAGAAGCGCTCCCCGAGATGCCATTGTGGCTGATTATTCTAATCGGAACGACCGGGGCAGAAACTTTGGTCTTCTTCGAACTGCTGACCACTTAGGAGCTATAGCAGGCATACTTATCAGCATTTCGCTTTTTAAGGTTTTAGGATATAGAAATCTTTTTCTACTGGCAGCTATTCCTTCCATAATTGGTGCCACTCTAATTTTTATCAAAATTAAAGAACCCCAAGCCTCAGAAAATAAAATTTTTAAAGGGATTAAATTATCTGATTTTAACGAAAATTTCCAGCTTTTTCTGATATTAAGCGCTTTTTTTGCTCTCGGTTCTTTCAGTTATTCCTTTCTGCTATTTACGCTAAAGAATTCGGTTTTGCTATTACCTTTGTTCCTGTGCTCTACCTTATTTTCACCGTATTTGCTTCACTCTTTTCCCTACCATTTGGAAAATTAGCCGATAAAATTGGAAGGAAAAAAGTGCTTTTAATTGCCTACCTTTTATGGGGCTTGATGTGCCTGAACTTCCTTTATCTGGTTTACGGATATCCCCAAATACTGGCTAACTTCATAATTAAAACTTTTAATCTTGGTGGAATCCACCTTTATAATGACATAATAAAAGTTGTACTAACTTTTACTGGTATTATAACTGCTTTCATTCTTTACGGCTTGCATAAAGCAGCTTTAGATCCGGTTCAAAAAACCCTGATTTCTGAACTTGCCCCAGCCGATTTTCGTGCCAGCGCATTGGGTGGTTTTCAGATGGTGATAGGCTTATGCGCTCTTCCTTCGTCATTAGTAGCCGGTATTCTCTGGGATAAAATAGGGCTTCAAACACCTTTGCTGGTATCTCTCACTCTTACTTTAACTGCGCTAACGATGTTAACCTTTATTAAAGATAGTTAAATATCCAGATAAACAAAAAAGCATTAACCCAACGTACCTAATACCTAACCGGTTTTATAAAATGCTATAAAATTGGCTATTTTATTTATCTATCAAAATACCACTCAAACACATTCCAGGTAGGTGGAGTATCAGCAATCCCTCCTGGCTTATAATTAACCAGGTTGGTTTTAGCCGTAGTAACTGCCAGACGAAAATATAGCGGAATTACCGGTAGTTCATCAAGCACTATCTCTTCCATACGATGCAATACTCTTTTTCTGCCTTCCTCGGTCATCTCGGTAGAAACCCTGGTCAGTAACTCAGTTACCTCTTTATTTCTATATCCGTACCAGTTGTGACCGATAAAGTTGTTAGCTGGAGAGGGTATAAACTCTTCCCGGAAGAAAGATTCTCCCATAGAGGTAGGCCTAAGTGTCCAGGCAAACATAATAAGGTGAGAAAATTCTCTCCTGCGGGCGCGGGTGATAAATGCAGCTGAAGGACGATTTTTACTTATATCCACCTCTACCCCTACATCGTTCCACATAAAAGCCAGCGTGGCTTGTACTTTTCCTCTAAGCGAATCTCCAGCAATCGTCTCCAGAACTATAGCTAACTTCACCCCATCTTTGAACCTTATACCTCCCCTCCCCATTCTCCAACCAGCTTCTTCCAGGAGTTGTCTGGCTTTCTCGGGATTAAAAACATACTTAATTTTAGGACTACTGTAAGCCCAGTGGTTCGGATGAAAAAAAGTATAGGCAGGTTTTTGTTTTCCACCAAAAAAAACATTTACAATTTTCTCTCTATCAATAGCGTAGGAAAGGGCTTTACGAACCCTTATGTCTCTTAATATAGAATCGTCCATATTTACTCCCAGGTGTTCAAAAATGAAACCATCGGCAAAATATGCTCGGACATGTTTTGGTCCCCGCTCTTTCAGAATCATAGCCTGGTCAAAACCAAGACCCAGGGCTGCCACATCCACATCCCGCCCGGATATAACCCGAGCCAGCAGGGTGGTAGTATCCGGTATGAAACGAAAGATTATGCCATCAAGTAAGGGCTTACCAAAAGCATAGTAAGGATTTCTCTCCAGGGTTATAAAAGAACCGGGTTTCCAC
>QLTX01000091.1 GCA_018725175.1 Candidatus Psychracetigena formicireducens | reverse complement strand
TTGACACGGGGTCTCCGCTTTTAATGACTTAAAAACGAGACTCTGGATCGGTGTCCAGAGTGACAAAAAAAGCCTTCCAGAATGACATTTTTTTGTCTCTGCGAGGGATGAAATCCCGAAGCAGTCTCATCTTTTATTTTTTAACCCTCTCCAAAGAAGAGGGAGAGGGCTGGGTGAGGGGAAGTAAAATGTCACCCTCCCCTTACTCCCCTCCCTTCCAGGAGTGGAACAAAGTAGGAAATTCTGGATTGCCCCTACGGGGACAAATACCAAACATTCCAGAATGACTTCGTTTTTTGTCACCCCGTGCTTGACACGGGGTCTCCTCTTTTAATGACTTAAAAACGAGACTCTGGATCGGTGTCCGGAGTGACAAAAAAAGCCTTCCAGAATGACGAAGAAGGGCGGAAATTCTGGATTGCCCCTACGGGGACAAATACCAAACCATTCCAGAATGACAGAGAGGACAGGGGAAACATGAGATTACCACGCCTGCCTTCGGCAGGCTCGTGATGACATAGGTGGTGTTAATGAAGTATAATAGAAACAGGTAATTGGTGACAGCTATGAGAAATAAAATCAACAAAATTATAATTTTAGGCATATTCATATTATCTATATATTTACCGGTTTTTAGTGAACCAACCCCTTCAATACATTTAAGCTATGAAAGCAAACTTCTTACTGATACCGATGAAAACCTTTTAAAAACAGCTCACGAATTAAGAAGAGAGCATCTTGGCAAAATAGGAAAAAATTTCATTAAGACAAAGAATATACCTCTAATTAACTCAGATGGAGAAACTATACCAGCAGAGATAGCCAACCTTTCTTTATTCAAAGAAAAGATGATTGAAGCTTTTGTTTTATTAGAAAACCTGCCCATAACCGAGTACCGAAATCAGAAGGGAATAGAACCTGAAAGCGTGAAGGATGATGTTTATAGCGATTTTTTATCTGGTAAACAGGGGGAGTTCCTACTCCAACTTAAAGATTTGCCTTTAAATATAACAATAATTCATACCTTTCAGAAGATGCTTAACGGTTTCTATGTAAAACTTCCGAAGGCCGAACTACCTTGGTTAAGAACTATCCCTGGAGTAGGAGAAATTCAGCTACCGGCAACCTTATCTATTGACGATAAATATGCTCTAAATATTGTCAAAGCACCGCAAGCCTGGGCTAACCTGGGCGTGAAAGGCGAAGGACAGGTTATCGCCATCGTGGATACCGGTGTTGATTACCTGCATCCCGATTTAGGTGGAGGTTTTGGAGCTGGTTTTAAGGTAATAGGAGGGTATGACTTTGGAGATATGGACAGCGACCCCATGGACTTACAGGGCCATGGGACTCATGTGGCAGGGATAGCTGCAGGTAAGGCAGCTTTAACGGGAGGGGTAAATGGTATCGCCCCGGAAGCAAAAATTGTGGCTTATAAAATTGTAAGAGGTGCTGGTGGAATAGCCATAAGTGGAGCTATTGCGGCTTCCTTTGAACATATGGTCAATTTCCGGGGACCTAATGGAGAAAGGGTAACTTCCGCCAACCTTTCTTTTGGGGCAGCCAGTGGTTTCTACTATGATAAAGCCGCTCATGAAATTGCTATGGAAAATACGGTACGAAGTGGTATATTCGTTTCCTCATCAGCAGGTAACCACGGTTATTCCATCAGCCAGAAAAGCTATGCTGGTAGTTCGCCCACAGGAAGGGATTTAATCTATCCTTCAGATATAGGGATGGTAGCTTCTCCAGGAACAGCTAATTTGGTTACTTCGGTTGCTTCTTCCAACAACAGTCATCAGGAGGTAAACAGCTCCTTCAAAGTGGTGGAACCTGGAACAGAAGCACCAATTAGAAGGACACCTTATCTTGTGGGTGAAGATTCTCCCGACCCTGTTTCCGCACTGAATAGGAGACCATTTGAATATATTGAGGTAGGTTATGGTAACCACCCGGATTATTACCTTAATAAGGATGTAAAGGGAAAAATTGCCCTGATATTAAGGGGTGGCTTACCAGGAGAAGATGCTACTTTCGTGAATAAGGTTCATCAAGCAGAAAGCCACGGTGCGGCAATGGCAGTTATCTATAACGATGAAGCAAGGGGAGACAGCCTGGTAACTATGGCTGGTGACCCTATGCTAACCATACCCCGGGTCTTTATAGGTTTCAGTCAGGGTAAATGGTTAAAAGAGAATGAAGGCAAAAGAATGCTCTTTGATGGTGATAACACATCTTTCGTGATACCTCTTTTATATCCTGACCGAAGCTCTGGTTTTTCTTCCTGGGGGTTAACTCCGGAAATGGGACCCAAACCGGAAATATCTGCTCCTGGTGGTAGCATAATGTCAACTTATCCCATAAGTTTGGGTAGTTACCAATATAATAGCGGAACTTCTATGGCCTCTCCTTATGTGGCAGGGGCAGCTGCATTAGTAAAACAGCACAAGCCCGAGTTTACAGCCGAGATGATTAAAACTACGCTTATTAACACTGCTGATATTCTTTTCTTCCCCGGAATAGATTTACCAGCCTCTCCACGCTTACAGGGAAGTGGCCGTTTAAATGTATTATCAGCTTTAAACATTCCGGCATTTTTAACCGGCATAAAAGGAGAGAACTTTATATCCTATGGCGACACTGATTACCGAAACACCATCTCTCTTCCGCTTAAATTAAGAAATATTTCTAATCGTCAGCTTATTTACCAGCCTTCCACGATTCTTTTAAGAACTCAGCCTGATAGGTCTCCCACCAATTATGAAGGAATCATTCCTATTTTTACTAAAGATGGGAAGGAAATTTCTTCGTTAGTTGTAGAACCTCAACAGGATATAATCTTTGAATTAGTATTATCCATTAATGAAATTGCTGTGGATTATACTTTTGCTGAGGGATTTGTAACACTTACACCTTCTTCAGGGACCAACATCTCACTTAACCTGCCTTATGTTTTTTATGTGGGAGATAGCCAGAACGTTGCTTACCAGAATCCGCAAGGTGAAGTGAAGGGGTTTGCAGGCAACCTGGTGATTGACCCCCCAAGAGACGAGTTTTGGTCTTTATTTCAAAATACCTGGCTTTATACCTGGGCACCTGGTGGAGAATTTCTTTTTGCCCTGGGGGTGGACTATACCGGGAAAGAATTATCCAAAGAGGAGATAGCAATTTCTCCCAATGGAGATGGAGAGCAGGATGATTTAAGCCCCTTGTTAAGTTTTTTGAGAGGAACAGAAGAATTTATAATCAAAGTAAGCGGAGGCAGTTTAACAGACTCTTTAACCCTGTTCAAAGAATACTGGGTGAAGAAAAACAGCCAAGAAGACCAGTTCAGGCTTTGGTGGAGTGACCTCTGGTATTGGGATGGGGGTGGATTACCAGAGGGGCAGTACTATGTTGAATTATTAGCCAAAGCACCACCTGACAAAAGTCCGGGAGATACCTTAACCTATCAAAAAGTAACCCTTCCTTTAAAAATTGATAATACTGCCCCGCTGCTTAATATGACCAGTATGGTAAGGCAGGAAAATGAGGTTACTCTGTTTTGGAATGGTGAAGACCGGGAAAGCACAGGTAAAAGTGGGGTATGGGGTTACCTGGCGGTTATCTTTAACAGGAAAGGTAAAGTGGAATTTTCTGATTTTCTACCTCCAACGGCTACTCAATATACTTTCCAGGATGTTTCACCTGGAGATGAAATTGAAGCCCGAGTTATAAGCTGGGATAATGCTGGTAATGCCAATATTAGCCGATTAGATATTAACCTTAGACCCCTGACACTAACTCCTATAAAAGGAGGGGTGGATACAATCATTACTCTGTCTGGAACAGGCTTTGCTGGTAATACTGCCGGAATAGCCTGGTTTGATAGCAATGTAGATGGTAGGGTGGATAGTGGGGAACCTTTGGTTTTAATAACCACCACCGCTGAGGGAAGCATTCCAACCAATTCCACCCTAAAGGTTCCAGACACTACTCCGGGTAGATATTTTATTGAAGTAGATATACCGAGGGGAGGGAATATAGAAGCATCTACCATGTTTACCGTGGTGGCACCTTATCTAAATGTTACTCCTTCCAGGTGTGTGGTGGGGGATAAGGTTGAGGTAATAGGCTTTGGTTTTCCGGGTAGTACTAAGGGGGCAGTTTGGTTTGATAGTAACCGGAATGGTTCAATTGAGGGTGATGAGCCTTCTTTGCTTATAACTACCAGTTTAGAAGGAGCAATACCTTCAGGAACTACCTTAGTTATACCCCGCGTACCCAGCGGTGTATATTTTGTCAGGGCAGATTTTCCCCTGGGGTTTCCTCCCGAAGCCTCCATGCCTATTGGTGTTTTACCTGGAGTTATTTCTTTGTCCCCTGAGAAAGGTGGTACGGGAACATCTATAAACATTTCTGGCAAAGGCTTTCCTGGTAATGTTTCTGGAAAACTTTGGTTCGATGCCAATAAAGATGGTTTACAGAATGATGGTGAGGATTTGGTAAAGGTATTGACCAATAATGATGGAACTTTACCTTCTGGCTTAATAGTCAAGGTGGCTGATGTCCAAGAGGGGTTCTACCCGGTGAGGGCGGATATCCCAGAAGGTCTTCCTATAGAGGTTAATGCTAATTTTCATCTTTTGAGTCCTCCTTTTATTACCGCTTCAGTTTCGCCTGGCATAATAAACCAGGGTGGAACTGCTATTTTATCCTGGAAGGTAATTAATGCTAAATCTCTGACCATTACGCCTGAAATAATGCCAAATCCTGTACATTTGACAGGTTCTGTAACTGTATCCCCCCAGAGAACCACCAATTATCTTTTCCAGGCTGATGGCGATGGAGGGGTATCAGAATTTAGTTTAACCCTAACCGTGATTCAGCCGCCACCTACTATCACTGCCTCAGTCTTTCCTACCTCCATTGAAAGAGGTAAGAGTGCTGCCCTTACTTGGTCATCAACCAACACAACTTCTATATCTGTCTCCCCCTCCATAAGTATTAGCCCTCTGCCCCTATCAGGTTCAGCAACTGTATCGGCAACCACTACCACCACTTATGTATTTACTGTTTCTGGTCCAGGTGGCACAGCTGAATTCAGAATAACTCTAACAGTAACCGAACCACCCCCTCCACCACCTCTTTATAGAACCGTAGAACTCCGTATAGGTTCCACTATCTACAAAGTGGGTGGAGTTGTAAGAACTATGGATGCCGCTCCCTATATAGAAGAGAGTAGAACCATGGTACCAGTAAGATTTTTAGCTGAAGGGTTAGGGGGGACAGTTGGTTGGGATAATGTCACCAGGACAGTTACCGTTAGATTCACTAAACCTATCTTAGAGATAAGACTAATCATAGGTAATCCCACCGCTACTGTTAACGGTAGGAGTACGCAGATAGATGTTAGAAATGTTAAAGTGGTACCGGCAATCAGAGACAACCGTACCTTTGTTCCTTTAAGATTCTTAGTTGACCAGATAACCGGCTCTTCCATAGACTGGATACCGCCTGATACTGTGATAATGAAGCTACCAAGATAATATAAACATGGGATCGCCACGACTTCTTTCAGAAGTCTCGCGATGACAGAGAATTAGGAGATTCTGGATTACCCCTACGGGGACAAATACCAACCATTCCAGAATGAC
>QLTX01000090.1 GCA_018725175.1 Candidatus Psychracetigena formicireducens | reverse complement strand
GTTTTTTCCCTTGAAAGTAATTTAGCTTTTTATCTTAAGTGAAGAATGAAGACCTGACCCCGTGGTTCCCCCGTGGTTCCCCCGTGGTCTTAGCCTTTAATTTTTTTATACTTTGCTTCTAATTCTTCTTTAGACTCTTTTTTGTCCGGGTCGGGTATACAGGCGCTTGAAGGGCAGACATCTTCACACTGTGATTTTTCGTGAACGGGAACGCATTCCGTACATCTAATAGGTTCAATAATATAAAACGGGTCGCCTTCCGTAATTGCTTCGTTAGGACAAACTGTAACACAAACACCACATAACACACAATCAGCCGTAATTTTGTAAGCCATAAAAATCCTCCCTAAAATTATTATATCTTATATTTTATTTCAAAAATGCAAAGAAGACTCTTCCAAATCTTTAATTTGGTGGAAGATAAATTAGGCTCAGTTGAATTGTATTCCTTTTCCATAACAAATCAACTCCACATTTTCAATATTTGAATTGAATATATTTTCTGTTGAATCTGCCAATCTGAGCCATTTTCCATAGTTAAATACTCCTTTCACCCTGCATTCTTTCCTTTTGAATCTGATTAAATCATTTGGTTGGAATTTGTATCTTTTTTTTCGTATAGATGGCTTGAATCCATTTCGGTTTAATTGGATACAGCGGTTATTTCTTCTGGTTTGTTTGCAGTTGAAGGGATTGACCCTTTCATGTCCATTTCCACCTGCTATTACGAAGGCGTCATTTGAATGTGTTTTTTGTAATCCTGCTTTGATGCGGTTGTGTTTTGTGATATACCCATAAGTATGGAAAACTGAGTTGCTGTTATTTTCTATCTCTTTTAATTGGTTTATCAATTTCCATCTGACCGTTGACATAAAGGTTTCTGGTTTGAAACCGTTTCTGTTATTGTTGTTTTTGAGCAGGTTTGGTTTAATATCTCCTTTATGATATGCTTTATGACAGGTTTCGCAGAGGGTTATTAGGTTATCGGGTCTGTTGGTTCCTGTTGATTTTCTTGGGTCTATGTGGTGGACATTTAAGATAGGGTCTTTTGATTTTCCTTTGCAAATTTGACATACATGATTGCCCCTATGCAAGATATATTCTCTGGTGTTCCAGAAGCCGAGTTGTTCGCCTTCCTGGTATTCTTTTCCTTCTATACAGGGATTCTTGATTTTCTGGATGTCAAAGTTGGCAACTTCTACGACAATATTTGTAACTGGAAGGATTCCCTTTATTTTTTGTATCAATCTGATGTGGCTGTCAAGTTTGTGTTTTATAGAAGGTGCTAACCAGCCCTTGTCTCTTTTGCGGTTATTAAATCTTGGTTTTCTGTGCCAGAGTTTGCTTCTTCTATTCTTTCTATACATTTGTTTCTCTGTTAATTTTTTGCTTACATCGGTTCTTAATATCAGTTCGCCAGAAATTAATTCTTGTTTCTCTGTTGTGGCTGAAAATCCGATTTTAGAGTAACCTGCATCTATACCAAAAGTTATTGGCTGTTTTGTTTCTCCTGTCGGGTATTTTAATTGTATTGTGAAAGGGGTTCTTTGGACGACTTTTGCTTTTCCCTGCTTCAACAGGATTCTTGCTTTTCTTGGTGTTGTTGGCATGAGAGGTTTCCCCCTCATGTTTAGCATGTAGACAGATACACTCGTGTTCTGTCTCTCCTTTGGGAGTTGGTTCTCATCGGAGTTGTTAGAAGAGGTTTTGGAGCCCTGCAACACTTGACCTACTCCACAGTCATGTTTAATCACAGAGCCACAGTTGCTACGGACTTGAGAAGCATCCGTAGGTGTGTTCCTTTCGGTTCTCTCTTCTAACTTCTGCATTTTTCAATACCTCCTAATCAACCTGGGCTTTTTCCAAGCCCCTTTCTAAATCATATAGATTTAGGTGGGGGTGGCTGACATTTTTTTGGTCCAGAGTAAAACAGCCAAAGGTTCTGACATTTCATAAAGAGCAGGGTCATCGGACTCGGAACGAATATAAACTTTTCTACCTTCAACCTTTAAACTGGTTTCCCAGTACCAAGTCCCCTTAATTCCCCTGGAATAATCTTCGTTTTCAGCTAAAATCATCAAGAAAATATCCTTAGCGCGTAAATCACCGCTGAAAAAAGGCCCGTATCCATAAATCCTTACTACCCCGGGCTCCTTGCCGAGCTGTTTAATTAAATCCCAGAGGGGTTGAGGGTACTCTTTAGTTTCTGCCATACAAACCATATTATATCATTACCTGGGAAAATAAAACCCTCCCGTAAGGGAGGGTTTTAGGAAAAACTACTCTAAATAATTAGTGAGCCTGTTTTACCAGTCACAATTTATCACCCTGAACTCCTTTCAGGGTCTTCTAAGTAACAGAACAACCACTTCTGCTATTTGAGCAGTAGGCTCTGGTAAATCGGTTTAATTAGGTCTTATCACCTGCACCAGGGCTGCAAATCTGTTAAGTCTTACGGACACTTCATAGTTACCCTTGACGAAGAAAAATTCATAGGAGTGATTAAGACTTCCAAAGGGGGGTAAGGTTACAGTAATAGGTAAAATCATAGTTTCATTCCCTCTTTTGACCTGGGAGACCAATAAAGGGAAGTCTCTGGTTACAGTAGTTGGAGGAATTCTTAGGATGGTATAGGAGGCGGTCTTGGGATGAAGCGTAAAATTTACCCTTACGCCATAAAAAGTACCTCTATCACGGGCTTCCCTGAGGACAGCCGCTACGGTTTGCGCACTGCTTAAGGCTTGCTGGCGGTCTCTCATACTCCAGTTCCAGAAAAAAGCAGCCGATACCATAAGAGTTATGGTCATCACCACCAGCACTTCTATCAGAGTAAAGCCTTTATTTTGAATGTTGCGCATTTATCCCTATCACCCTATACCAAGGTGGGTAAAGTTAGGAGTCCTTAGTTTTCATTAATTACCTCTTTTCCAGCTACCAGGCACCGACTTTATTTCGGTGAAACCCCATTCTCCGGGGGGTACTGGTGGAGGTTGAGTAACGGTGGGGTCAATAGAAAGATCAATGCCCTGACCCAAGTTTAAATCATGTATTATACGGGCGTTCCCCCTTATTCGTATATTGAATCTTGTGGCTATGGAGCCACGAATTTCGGCGTTACCATGAATATCTATGTTCCCTGAGGGATAGTAATAACCGTTAAGCCTTACTGTACCACCAATACTTCTGTCTCTGATTCCGGCGGTGAACAATGCTAAAGGTATCGTTGTTGATCCAATTATCGCATTACCAATACGAATCCAAGCCACTCCCCTGGATACTACGACAGCCCTTACAGGATTAATAAAATTTTGGGTAATGTTGAAGTTTCCATCTACAAAAATAACAATCTGCCCATCTCCATTTATATCTGTCCAGGCGTGATTCCAACCAGCAAAGGTTACTTCATTGGGGAAGATGTAATCTGCTATCCTTCTGTAATGATCGTGATTGATGGTGGGGAATATCAGTTGAGGTACACTACGATTTAGAGGGGGGTGACCACTGCGAGGTTCTATAATGCCGACACCAACTATCTCCCTATGACTGTAAGCCTCACCACCTCGCACTCTTACCTGTGATGAAGACCTTCCCAAATCTATATTGCCATTAGCAAAAATGCTGCCATGAGCTTCAGCAGTGCCATCAAAAATTATAGTACCGTTAGAGGCAAAAGCAAAGGTGAAACCATGCCACGGGTGGGGGATAGTAACAGGAGGAGGTTGAAATCCTGCAGTTCTTCGCAGGGTAATGGTCACTTCCTCTTCAATGCGTTGGGGTAAAAGTGTTTCCGTCCCTCGGAGCAAAGCTCCTTCGGATGAAACGAGATATTTTATTTTTCTTTCCTCCAAACCAGTATTAGGAACCGATGTTATAACACTAATTCCTATGTTTTTAAAGGTTATGGTGGAAGAAAGTTTTCCCCGAGCGTATTTCCCGGGTAAAACATAGGATGCATTTAATCCTAAATTAGCAATTGTACGGAAATCATAACTAGTTAAAACCATTGGGTTATAACCAACAGTGTGTATATTTCTTGTATCTGTGACTACCTGATGAATACTACTCTCGGTATGGTAAAATACCTCACTTACCAAGCGGGCGTTGTTACTTACCCTGGCTTCCACCATTATGGAGGTATAGTAAACGGTGGATGCCAGTATAATAACTGTACCCAGGATTAAAATTAATAAATAAGCTACTCCCTTTTGATTCATTTTTTTCACCTCTTTCTTAATCTCCCTTTTAGTTTCGGGGGAATACCAAACTAATATAATTCACTCGTAAACCGTTAGTTAATTGACCCAAAATAGATACAGTTAACCCCTCTCTGAAAGTGAAGAAAAAATGTGAGATGGCTCTAATGCGGTCAGAGACAGGCTCCTTTTCCAGTGGGACTTGAGATAGGATATTACTCTTTTGCTGAGACCAGTTAGTTCTGTTTATCGGAGTTGCTGAGTTATAACGAGTCCTAAATACCTGAGACTCAACCCCGCTCCTTTCTATGGAGTACCTGATAATATCATGACCATCATAAGTAAAGAATAATTCTAAGGACATACCCTCCAGCGGAGGTTCTAACAGATTAAGAAACATTACACCCTTTAACTCTTCTGAGATAATGCTAACTGTGTTTCTAAAGTTTTCCTGTACATGCGCTCTTTCCAAACGCCTGGCCTGGTAGCGGTTAAAACTTAAAGATAAAGTTGCAATGGTAAAGACTATAATCATAGTCAGACCCAGGGCTATCAAAAGCTCAAGTAAGCTAAACCCTTTATTATCCACCTTCATCCTTCTATTACCAACCATGGGCGACCAACCTCTTCAAGGTGAAGGTCCTTTCATTGCCTCCCACTACCCACCTAACCCTAACAGTTACTTCGTAAGCCTGTCTTTCCAGTTTGGTTAATCCAGTAGTCTCCCTTACCTCAAGCTGATAGCGGAGCTCTAATGGAGCAGCGATCAGAAAGGGAGGAAAAGAATTGATAATCATTCTGTAAGTAGTATTTCCACCACTGACTCCACCACTGACCTCTCGAAAAAATACAGTTGGTGGAAAGAGGTTATTTACTTCTGTGAGATTCATTCCGCTGGGGAGGAAACGAAAATCATCTAAGGTGAATATATTGGGAAAAAACTGAGGATGTGGTGCCCACTCGCTTCTAAAAAGTCTTCCTCTTATAAAAGAAGGAGGGGTCATAGTGCTAGCTGCATTATAAATATTGGTGAGATTTACCACACCACCCGAAGCTCCTATAACCGCATATCCTCCCTCAGGATAAGGTAGATTGGGGACCATAGGTTTGTCTACTACTCCACCGACCACTGGTTCATATAAGATGTTATGAGGACCTGCAGCTATAAAGTACTCTAAGAGAAAGTTGGATATGAAGTGAGCCGAAGTTCCCAGCTCTGTCCTGTATTGTAGGCTTATACCAACAACATAGATAGTAGCAACAGAGGCAAAAAGAACCATAAATATTGCCACGGAGACGATAATCTCAATAATTGATAATCCCTGCTGATTATTCTTTTTATTATTTGGTTTCCAGGTCAAAATCATTATCCTCAGAGCTTTAAACTCAACTATTTAAAGTCCGATCTTACAAAAAAAATGTAAGCCGGTTACGCCTCTTGCTCCAGGGTTCCCATGGCGTCCATTT
>QLTX01000009.1 GCA_018725175.1 Candidatus Psychracetigena formicireducens | reverse complement strand
TTAAAACTTATAGTACTTAGAGACCCATTTAAGGCAAATGAGATGTTGTATAACTACGGAGAACGACCAAGAATTTACTGTAACACTTTAATGTTTCTCTGTCCCTTAGAAGGAGAAACTATGCCATTTGATACCTACATTAAAAAGAAAATTGCCTGGCAGATGATTGAAAGAGATGGCACACTTAAGCTAACAGAGGAGCAGAGAAGGGAAGTAAAGAATAGAAAAGATGCTTTTGAAAGTGAAATTAGGGACAGGATAAGGAGACTTTATCGCACTGTTTTACTACCCACTAAAGATGGGTTTAAGGAATTTGATTTAGGCATCCCAACTTATAGAGCTGGCACTTCTATTGCTGGTGAAATCTATGAAAGATTGAAAAGTGAAGGGGAAATATTAGATAAAGTTGCTGCTATAACTTTGAAGGAAAAATATCTTAAAAACAGAGGCTTCGTTGAAATAAAGAACATTAATGATTCTTTATATAGCACTCCCGGAGAAATTAGAATTATTAACGATAGTGTCCTGGCTTACGGCATATCAGAAGGGGTTAAGATAGGTCTATTTGGAGCAGGTTACAAAGAAAACAGCAAAATTATATGCACTAATTTTAAAGATGATTTTACACCTAACTTTGTTGAAGGGGAAATATTAGTTATCCCTGAACAATGTGAACCTCCAAAACAATTTATAACAGAAGAAGAAATAAGATTAATATTAGGAGAAGTAAGGAATGCTAAAACACTGGCTGAGCTTAATGAGTTTGAGATGAAGTTGAGTTTTGATAATATGTCCCAGGAACAGTTAGAAAGAGTCAATTTGGGAATTAAGAACCGCAGAGATGATCTTACCCAGGACAGAAAAGTCTATAGAAATATTACCCTTGAATTAAATGTTCCTCAGGGAAAAATATCTGATGTAGCAAAAATGGTTGGATTTATAAAGACTAAATTCCAGGATGTAGATGTAAGAATAAATATTTCCGCTACCAGTGGGGAAATGCCCATTTCGGACTATGAAAATACCGTTGAAGAAACCATTAAACAGTCTAATATGAAGATTTTAAAGGAAGATAAAAGTTGATAGTTAACACAACTCCCTCCCTTCACTCAAAGGGCAGGATATTATTATTGTGTCTATACCCCCCGTATTAGTGGTATATTCGCAATGTATCTACACTGCCAAATTGGGTGTATATCCGCAATACTGCGGATATGAATGAGTTAAGCGAAATTTGCCTTAGAACATAGAAATAGGAGGAAAAGAAATGGGAATAACCAAATACAATCCCCACATAGGTGAATGGGAGTTAGTTGGCAAGAATTGGGAGTGCCAGTACAACCCGCATACTGGAGAATGGAAGTACGCACCACCAAATTCTGTACCACAGTATAACCCACACGAAGATATATGGGAGTTGGTTGGTACTGATTGGGTTTGCGAATATAATCCACATACTGGTGGATGGCAATATGTTCCTCAAAAATAAATTATTATCAAGGGAAAGAAGCAAACTTCGCCCAACACAACATATACGCAGCGGGCTAACGCCCTTGCCCTTCGGGACATTGCTCCCTCTGGTCGCAACGTCGTATATGCCGGAATCGTTATCTGGAATAGCGGTTTCAAATTGGAAGTTAATTTATAGTGACCTTAGATAGTATACTAAATAAACTTTCTTCTTGTTTTAATATTTAAAGAGTAGAGTCGGGCAGGGAAGAGGTGAAATTATTAACCAGAGTATGACAGAGTATGAATTAGGAGATGTATTAATGATTGAGAAGGAAACAATTATTATTGATGAGGAAATAATCAGTAAAATAAAGGGGGTAATTGGGATTGCTCTTGAATATGAAAACCTTACTGGTGGCAAGCGCAGTCTTGGAATAACAGGAGAAATAGGAGAAATATTAGTTAGTTATCATTTGGGCTTACAATTATTGTTAGATCCACTTTCTAAAGGATACGACGCTATAGATAAAGATGGTTTGCGGGTTCAAATTAAAACTCGCCATAGTAAATCAAGGAAAATACCTAAAAATAATAAACGCACAGGTAATTTTTCTAAACACAGCTTTGATTATGCATTATTAGGTTTGTTAAACAATTACTATGAACTAAGTGAAGTTTATAAAGTTGATTATGATAAATTAAAGCCAGTTTTAAATAATCAAAAAAGACAAAGTCTCAGTTTAAGAACTTTTAAGAAGTTGGGAGTTAAAATATATCAGTCCGATAGGGAAGGGTAGTATGGATTTTTCCATTTTAGCAAACATTATGAACCAAGAAATAGACCAGAATAAGTTTAACAATCAAGATAAATTAATCAGTATTTTAAAAGAGAAGGGAAGTGAATTATTCAATAAACCTTTTGAAAAGATAGATTTCACCAAGAATCCTGAAATTGATGAAGTACTTAACAACATAGAAAGATATCCCCACTTATATGTACTTGCTTGTGTGATGGATAGGCAAATTAAAGCAGAAAGAGCGTGGTCAATACCTTATGAAGTATCAAAAGAGATAGGAAGTTTTGAATTTACAAGTTTATTTAAACTAAAAGAACAAAAAATCAAAGAGATATTTGTGAGTAGAAATCTTCACAGATTTAATAAAGACATGAGTAAATATTTCTACCTAACGATCCAGCGAATACATAATAATTACGCTAATAATGCGTCTAATATTTGGAAGGGTAAACCAAGTAGTGCAACTATTGTTAAGCGATTTTTAGAATTTGATGGAGCTGGTGTGAAAATTGCAACAATGGCAGCTAATATATTAGCGAGAGACTTTAAAATTCCGATGAGAGATTACTTTTCTATAGATATTTCACCAGATGTGCATATAACAAGAGTTTTTACCCGATTAAGATTCATTACAAATTCTTCAAATATTGAAATGCTCATTTATACTGCCAGGGAACTAAACCCTGAATGGCCCGGTATCTTTGACTTACCATGTTGGCAAATAGGGAGAAATTGGTGTAATCCAAAAGATCCTATTTGTAAAGATTGTTATTTAACTAATTTTTGTCCAAAATTCATGAATTTCAATATTTAAAGGTAATATAAATGGGAGCACATTTTTTATTTCAATGCAAAACCTGTAAATATAAAGCAGAAGTTTCTGGAGGAGTTGATTTTGGCTCTTATGTAAAAGTTCAAACCCGTGTTTGTTCCAATTGTAGAAAGATTGTAGATGTAATTACTGGTATTAGTACTACAAAATCTATTATTGTAGATGTAATTACTGGTATCAGTAAAACAAAATCAATTGAAAAGAACAGCTACTTAAAAGAAATGGAAGATCTTGTTAATAAATGCCCTTATTGTAAGCAAGATTGCACTACTCCCTGGATTAAACCTTTTCCCTGTCCAAAATGCAATTCTAATATGATTAACAAGGGAATTACTTGTAAATGGGACTAACTATCATTAGTTAGTAATTCAACGAAAGAACTTATAATATTCTTGAGATGCTGAAATAATTCTGTATTACATTCAGGGCGGGATTCATCATAACAAAAAATAAACCGGAGATGCTGAGATCCTGAATCAATCCTGAATCAAGTTCAGGACTGGGTCAAGGACATGATTCAACATTACAGAGGGAAGTCCGGAGATGCTTAATTAAATTTAGCATTACCATTGTTAAATCCAAAAACCTTTTAACCCGTTTTGAAACCCTGTTTTTTATTTCTAATTTAACATAAGATATATTATCGGAAGTAATAATTATATATGGAACAATCAAAATAATCTGTTTTACACTAATCTATTTAATATAATGAGATACTAATATATAATTATTTAGCAATATGATAATTTTAAGGAGTTGATTTAGATAAAAATGTTACATGACTTTATAAAGATTTATATAAAAAATCTTAAGTCTTCTGGTAAATCCCCCAAGACAATTTCAACCTATTCTTATGCTCTACAAAAATATAATAAATGGCGAATTGAAAATACCCTGTTAATTAAAGAAGTCGGAAGAGATTCTATATTGCGTTTCCGAAACACCTTGCTAAATGAAGGTTTAAAACCAGCAACAGTTAACTTATGTCTTAATGTTTTATATTCCTTCTATGATTTTCTCTCAAATGAGGGTTATTTGAAAGGAAACCCCGTAAATATTAAAAAAAACAGGCTATTTTTTGAGTATAACCAGGTAAAACCATTCACAGCTCCGGAAATCATTCAAATAGAAGCATTTTTAACAAATAACTCCCCAGAACTTAGAATACCTATTTTATTATTATTAAGTTCAGGACTCTCGGTTAAAGAACTTACCAAATTAACCCCAGCAGACATTGTACTAATAAAAAGGCATATATTTTTAAAAGTAAGAACATCTTCAAAAGCCACCAGGTTGGTTCCCCTAATAAATGATGAAACAGCGCGAGAACTTCTTATACTAATAATTAATAACTACAAAGAATTCAGAGTTTTTCCTGTGAGTGAGAAATCAATTAAAAGGTATTTAAACTTTATTAGTGAGCAGGTAGGAATCATTATCTCATTTAAAAAAATACGAAAGAATTACACTGAACATCTTATAAACACTGGATGTCCCAGGGGATTAGTGAGGTGGATTATAGGATATAGGTCGGCCTTAAAAGTTTCACCAGAAGACCTTTTCCCTTACACAGTTAAAGTCTAACCTAATAAAACCCTGGCAATATTAATGCAAGTTTCTCTATAATGCTCATAGTAGAACCCCCCTTGAAGGCAAAACACCCAGGGAGGGGTTAGCAAAGCATCAGCACTCAACTCTATTGATGAGCCCGGGGTAAAGGTTCCCCCTGCCATAACTACCTCTTGAGTGTATCCAGGTAGAGTAGAGCCTTCGGGAATAGCTCGTGGATTAAGTGGACCAGATTTCTGAACAGTTTTTATTGCTTTTTCCAGTAATTCTTTAGAATTAAGAATAATACTTAAGACCGTATCAGAAAGCTCCTCACCAGGTTTTGGCAGAACTTGGTAACCGAGATTGGTAAAAAGATGGCTACCAAAAACCACTCCTTTTAGCGATTCACTTACTATAAGCGGTGATAAATATAAACCAAGTAAAATATCCTTCTTGTTAAAGACCGGGCCTAACTCTTTTCCTGAACCAGGACCATATAAGAAATCACCCACTTTATTTATTATTTCCTTCCTCCCTACCAGATAACCGCCAGTTGAAGATATACCGCCCCCAGGATTTTTTAACAGAGATCCAGCAATTATATCAGCTCCCAGGTGGCAAGGCTCTTTGTCTGAAACAAATTCCGAATAACAGTTATCTACTATGATAATTGGATTGTTATTACATTGTTGCCTAACTTTATTGATGATATTTTCAATTTTATTTATTTCTAAAGATTCCCGAAGGGAATACCCTTTAGACCTTTGAAGATAAATAAACTCAACTTCTTTATATTCATCAATAAAATCATCGAGTGGTTTTTCCAAAACATTTTCAATAATGATGTTTATGTCCTGTTTTTTTAATAACTCTATGGTAGGAAGTAAGGTTGGGTAGGGTTGACCGGTCAGAATTAGAAAATCCCTGCTCTCCCCTGCTCTCTTACAGGCTAAAGAACCCATCATAGCAAGGTATAAAGCCTGGGTTCCAGAAACAATCTGAGGTCTTACCAGGCTGTCTTCCCCACCAAATACCTTAGAAAATACCTTCTCTATTTTATCTCTCCCCCAATCAGAATAACCATATCCGCTGGAGGGGGCTAAATCTAAATCGGAAATCTCTGCTTCTAAAATACTATGATGAATTCTATGAAAATTCTTTGCCTTTATTTTCTCTATTGCAGAAAAATAATTTGCTAAAATCGGGTCAATTTGTGAAACTAGGTCCTCCAAATTATTAAACATAGGTATTTGCATAGGTTAGTTTTTCTCTTAAGAGCTGCTTCAAATCGTAAATACCTTCTAAACTGATTGCTGAGGTAGGTATTACTAATCCATCGTATATTGCTTTTATAGAGTTAATAACCATATCTATATTTTCCAGAAGGTCAATTTTATTGGCTAATAAAATTGACGGTTTATCCTCAATTCGTAAGTCTTTTAGAACTTTATATATGGTTTCAATGTGCTCATTAATATTATCCTGAGAAACATCTACTACTAATAAAAGCACATCAGCCTTGCCGGCTTCGTTAAAGGTTGATTTAAAAGCTGTAAATAACTCCATAGGTAAATCTCTGATAAACCCAACGGTATCAATAAAAAGGGCTCCATTATCGTTGCCTAAATATCCATACCTTACCCTGGGATCAAGGGTAGTAAAGGGCTTAGAATCTACAGTAAAGTCACTTTTAGTAAGTATATTAAATATGCTGGTTTTCCCTGCACTAGTATAACCAATTATAGAAACAACTGGTATATTCTGTTTTTTCCTTGATTTACTCATGGTATCACGATTTTTTAAAAGTGTTTTAAGAGATTTCTCTAAAGCATTAACCCGCTTCCTGATTATCCTTCTCTCTTTTTCAATTTCCATCTCACCTGGACCACGGGTAGCTATCCCTCCTCCAAGACGAGAAAGCTCCTCGCCTTTTCCCTTTAACCTGGGAAGCTCATAGCTGAGTAGAGCTAACTCCACCTGAATTTTGCTTTCCTTAGAAGAAGCATGAGCCTCAAAAATTGCCAGGGTTAACCGAGTTCTATCTATCACTTCAAGCTTTAAAAAATCTTCTATTTTATGTTTAAAAGAGGGAGAAAGATTGTTTACTCCAAATATTACCGTTTCTACTTCCTTATCTAAAGCTATTTCCTTAATCTCCTGCAGTTTACCTTTCCCAATATAAAAGGGTGCCCGAGGTGCTGCTACCTTTTGTTTTACTATATCAACTAAGCTAAATCCAGCTCCATCTACCAGATATAGTAATTCATCAAGGTATTCTTTTTCTAATTTCATTTTTCTTGGGTTGATAATATGTACGACTATCGCTTTCTTATTCATATCTCTCCCTTAAATACTGTTTTATCTTGCCTTTTACCTCTTCAAACTCCTTGTGGGATTCATATTCAAACCACAAAATATCTTTATCTCTTTTAAACCAGGTCATCTGGTGCTTAGCATACTTATATGTTCTCATATTTATGCGACTTTTAACTTCCACGAGAGGTAACCCGTTATTTATATAACCCAGAGCTTCTTTATAGCCAATGGATTCAAAAGCAGGGGCATTTATTGGTATCCCTTCCCTGATTATTTTTCTGGTTTCTTCCATTAAACCCCCTTCAATCAATTTATTGGTTCTTTCCATAATTCTGTCTTTTAAATATGCTCTATCTGGCTTTAAACCTACTTTAACCAGCGGGTATCTATCAACACCGCTAAAAAAACTTTTTCTAAAAGTAGAAAATGGTTGCCCGGTTAGATAAATAACTTCCAAAGCTCGGATAATTCTTTTCTTATCACCCGAATTAATCTTTTGAGCAGAAGGCAGGTCTTTCTCCTTAAGCTCCAGGTATAATGATTCTAATCCTTTAGACTCGGCTGTCTGGATTAGTTGTTTTCTAAGAGCAACATCTGTTGGAGGAGGATTAAAGGTGTCCTTGGTTAAGGAGTAGTAATATAAAGGAGTTCCTGTCACTAAAATTGGTACTTTTGAATTTAATCGTATGCTTTCAATTGCTCTTTCAGCCAGACATACGAAGTCTACAGCAGTTATTGCTTGTTCTGGTTCAAAAATATCTATTAAATGGTGCTTAATAATATTTCTATCGTTAATAGAAGGCTTAGTAGTTCCTATATCAAAATGTTTGTATAGATTAAGAGAATCAACATTTATTATTTCTCCAGAGAACTCCTGAGCTAACAGTAGCGCTAATTCGGTTTTTCCTGATGCGGTTGGCCCAATGATGGAAATCAATTTATCTGATTTCATCACCCTTAAGCACCCAGGAACCTGCTTCTCTTATCTTAATGTTGACTAACTTGCCTATGATTTCAGGGTTACTTGATTTAAAAGAAACAATTTTATTAGTTCTTGATCTTCCTGAAAAAGCGGTATGTTTAGGAGAATACTCTTCTACCAACAGTTCAAGAGTTTTACCAAGATATTTTTGATTAAGGCGATGGGAAATTTCTTCTTGAACAGCACTAAGTATCCGGTGCCTTTCTTTTTTTTCTTCAGGTGAAACAACATCGTTATATATTTTACTGGAAGGTGTGCCTGGCCTTGGTGAATAGGTTGTCATATAGGCATTGTCAAACTCAATTTTTTTGAAAAATTCAACTGTGTTAGAAAAAAGCTGTTTAGTTTCCGAAGGAAAACCTATAATAACATCGGTGGATATGCCTGAATCTGGAAAATGCTTCCGAATTTCTTCTATCAACATCAAATACTCAGAGGTTGTATATCTTCTATTCATGGTTCTCAACACTTCATCATCACCGCTTTGAACCGGTAAATGGAAATGCTCGGGAACTTTGGGAAGTTGTTTTAAAGCATAAATAATTTTAAAAGTAAAATCTTTGGGATGAGGAGTTATATATTTTAGCCTGATAACTTTATCAACATTATGAACAGCCTCTAAAAGTCTGATAAATCCATTTTGCATTCCCAGATCTTTTCCGTAATTAGTTATATTCTGGCCAAGAAGATGGATTTCTTTTGGGCTTTCCTCCAATACTTGCTGAACTTCCTCAAGAATATCAGCAATAGGCCTACTTTCTTCTTTCCCCCGGGTGTAAGGAACAATACAATAAGCACAATGGCAGTTGCATCCTTTCATGGCGGCAATATAGGCTATTACTGTTCCCGTTTTCTTAGAGGGTATTTGCGGATAGGGTTGTAGTGAGTCGCCGATTAATACCACACTTCCCTTCTCTTCCCGATCAAGTATAGAAATTATATTCTCAATTTGGTTTGGTCCTATTATAAAATCCACATAAGAAGCTCTCTTAAGAATATCTGTTCCTAATCTTTCAGCCATACAACCTATAACACCGATCTTCAAGTTGGGATTTCTGTGTTTTAACTGCTTTATATTCCCTACTGTACCCCAAGCTCTTTCTTCAGCGTGGTCTCGAACCGAGCAAGTGTTAACCAATATAACATCTGCTTCTTCAGGTACATCTGCTTTTGTTATTCCCTTTTGTTCAAACAATGATTCTACTTTAGAAGAATCATAAAAATTCATCTGACAGCCATAAGTATATAAATAATATTTTCTGGACATATTTTTCTAAATTAAAGAAACATGAGCCCATCAAGGCTCACATTTCTTAATAAAATTAATATTGGTTTGATATTATTTTGTTTCAATAACAAGTCTTATTGCAGTTCTCTCTTCTCCATCTATATTTACATTGGTAAAAGAAGGTGCGAAAACAATATCAATTCCGTTGGGGGAAAGATATCCACGACTAATTATAATTGCTTTTATTGCTTGATTTACTGCGCCTGCTCCAATAGCTTGAAGTTCTACCCCCTTGTTCTTCCGAATAACCGTTGCTAATGCTCCAGCCACAGCTTTAGGTTCAGATCTGGAAGCAATTTTCAATACTTCAATTTCAGACATTTCAACCTCCTATTTAGCTTCCACTAAAAATTTAATGGCGGTTCTTTCTTCATTGTCAATTACTACATCGGCAAAAGACGGGGTGCATACAACATTAATACCGTTTGGGGAAAGATACCCTCGAGCAATAATCATAGCTTTTATAGCTTGATTTACTGCGCCTGCTCCAATAGCTTGGACTTCAGTTTTTCCATCACGCCTGATAACTGCGGCGATAGCTCCAGCAACACCTTTAGGTTCTGAGTTCTTTGATACCTTTAAAGTTTCCATTAATCGTTCCTCCTTTGCTGCATATTAGCTTTAATACAAGTTGAAAGCCTATAATTCTTATTATACATTAATATGTCAATAGGTGCAACTCTAATACCTGTCAATTAGAGTCAACAATTTTTCTACCTAAAATATGTCTTATTATTTTGAGATTATTACTGTCAGCATCAGGGCTGTCCTTGGGAGTTTCTATAATGATTGGAAGATCATTAAGGCTTTTATGATGTAAAAAAGTAATCATGCCCGGTAATCCGATATTACCTTTTCCGATATGAGTATGCCTATCTACCCCAGAGCCTATTGTTCCCCGGGAATCATTAAGATGGATTAGCTTTACCATACCATCAGCTTCCTCAAAAACACGATTGATAGCATGGTTAGTTCTTAAGTCATAACCAGCAGCAAATAAGTGACAGGTATCCAGGCATATTCCTAAACTATCCGTATTTGATACCTTTTTTATCAAATTGTGAAGGTAGGATATTTTTGAAGTCTCTCCACCAGCATTGTTTTCTAATAGAAGTTGAATTCCAGGTGGTACCATTTCCGAGAGTGAACTAAGGTAATAAGACATCCTTTTTTCATTAAGTGGAGTTTTACTGCTCCCAGAATGAAATACTAAATATTGACCATTTAGTATTTCCAGAATTCTAATTTCGTTTTCCAGAGTATAAGCCGATTTAAGTGCTACATCCTCTCTTAAACTACCCAGATTAACTAAATAAGGAGCATGAACTATCAAGGGATAAATATTTATCTCCTGGAGCTTCTTTTCCAGGTATATGAGATTTTCACTATTTATGGGAGTGGTTTTCCGATAGGTTCGGGGACTACCACTAAATATTTGCAGAGTATTTATATTTAGCAATTGAATTTCTTTTAACAGTGGGTCAATTCCCGAACCAATAGGTAAATGTGCTCCTATTCTATTCATTTTCTATTTCTTCTCCTGAGGCACCATTTCTTAGAACTGCAAGCGCCTGCCTCAAATCCTCGGGTAAAGGGCTAAAAAAGTTTTTTTGTTCTCCGGTTATAGGGTGGGTAAAACCTAATTTAAAGGCATGTAAGAACTGACGTTTTAAAAAACTTACCGGACACCCATACAATGGATCACCAAGAATAGGATACCCAGTATATTTAAGATGCACCCTAATTTGATGGGTTCTGCCGGTACTCAGGGTTAGTTTTAACAAGGCAGCCTGGTTTAGATACTGAATCACTTGGTAATGAGTTAAAGCAGTTTTGCCGGCAAAGGTTATAGCCATTAATGTTTTTCTTCTTCTGTCTCTACCCACTGGAGCGTTAATGATGTTTTCTTTTGGTGGCTTTCCTTTAACCAGGGCAATATAATTCCTGGAAACTAACCTGTCTTTCATCATAGAGGATAGTTGATAGTATGCGCTATCTGTTTTAGCAACTATCATCAGGCCCGAAGTATCTTTATCCAGACGATGGACTATTCCGGGCCTTAAAGGCCTTCCACAGGCTGGTAGAATTATACCCTTATAAATCAAGCCATCAATTAAGGTTGAGCCTTTAACATTGGGAGATTTATGGACTATAACTCCAGCAGGCTTATCTACAACTAACAAATGTTCATCTTGGTAAACAATATTAAAAGGAATCTCACACCCCGTACCCAATTCTATCGGTTCAGGTAATTCTACCCAGATAATTTCCCCAATCTTAGTTTTTTTCGAAGGTTTAATCACATCAACATCTTCTATTTTTACCCTGCCCTCTTCTATCAATTTCTGAGCCTTAGCTCGAGTTATAGATAAAACTTTACCCAGAAACACATCCAAACGCAGAACTTCACAAACTACTATTTTTTCCATTTAAAAACTCTCCAGAGAACTATAATTACACCAAAGGTTATAAGGGCATCAGACAGGTTGAAAACAGGCCAAAAGCCTAAATCTATGAAATCAATTACAAAACCATGGTAAAACCTATCCAGTAGGTTTGATAACCCACCAGTAAACATCATTATTGCACCATAAACGGGCAGTGTTTTTTTCTTTTCTTGCTTAAATAAATATATAATAAATGAAAGTAAAAATACTAAAGTAATAATATGGGTAAAAATACCTCCAGGTATAGGTAATCCAAAAATACCCTGGTAATTCTTTACCAGGTGAAACTGAATAAAACCCCAATCTATAAATTGGGTAGGGTTCATTAGAAAATAATTTTTGGTTACTCTATCAATTAGAAAATAAGCCATAATGGCTAAAGAGCTTAAATTATACTTTATGAAATATCCCACTTTTCCTCACTACCTTACCTTCTAACTCCAATAAGGAAAGTTTAAATAAAATTGACTCAATTGGCTCCGAAACCATTATCGCTAACTCTTCAGCTGATAGTGGGCCTCCCTCTAAAAAACCTATCAACCCTTGGCCATCACTACTTATATTGTCAGTCCTTCCCAGTTTGAAGTTATGAAATACTGCTAATGTCTCTAAAATACCTGAATACTTTAGCACCAGATGAGCCCCGTCTTTTAATAATGCGTTTGACCCCTGTGAATTAGTGTTGGTGATAAGTCCAGGAACAGCAAATACTTCCCTTCCCTCTTCCATAGCATAGTTTGCGGTTATCAAAGCCCCACTTTTAATACCAGCTTCGATTACTACTGTACCTTTACTAATCCCTGCGATAATCCTATTCCTGGCAGGAAATCTCCAGGACTCAGGCTTAAGGTAAGGGGGGTACTCAGTTAAAATTAATCCACCTTCAGCAATTATCTTATTAAATAGTTCTTTATTTTCTGGCGGGTAAGGGTGGTGAAAACCTGAACCCAAAACAGCTATCGTTTTTTTTGACCCTTTTAAAGCTCCTTTATGAGCTTCACTATCAATCCCCAGTGCTAAACCGCTCACAATCGTAAGGTAATCAGCCAGATAAGCAGATAGTTCAAAAGCAATTTTCCTGCCGTAAGGTGTTGGTTTTCTCGTTCCAACTACCGAAACAGTATCTTCCTGTAATAGTGATTTATTCCCTTTAGTATAAATAACCAGAGGGGGGCTTTTTGATTCTTTTAGAAGAACAGGATACTCTTTATCGTATATAGTCAGGGGGAAAATGTTTTCCAATAATAAATTATCAACTATTTCCTGAACTGAATTTTTATTAAGGAAATCTTTAATCTTTTTTTCTCTTACCTGGTCATCAAACAATGACCTGGAAGAAGCAAGTTTTAACCAGGCATTTTCATAGCTTTTATACACCTCCATCAGGCTAATAAGCTCTCTATAGGTGAATAATTCTGAATATTGCAGGGAAATAAGGTATTTATTCATAAGAAAGATTTATTCTATAACTTAAAGCTTCACCAATGTGCTCAGCCTTAACTATATTTGAACCTTCCAGGTCTGAGATAGTTGTAGCTACTTTAAGAACTCTATCATAACCTCTACCACTTAGCCCTAATCGGGAAGACCCCATTTCCAATAATTTTTTGGCATCTCCTGATAGATGAATATACTTCTTAATAGCCTTAGGATTTAATTCAGAGTTGAGAATAAAAGAATCATTTTTATACCTTTCCTGCTGAATTTCTCTGGCTGCTTGCACCCTTTGTCTAATTATGTTTGAACTCTCCCCTGGATTATCATTTTTCAGTTCTTTATCATTAAGGGAAGGTACCTCAAGATTGATATCAATACGATCAACGATTGGACCTGATATCTTAGAACGATGCTTTTTTATTTCCGCAGGAGAACAGTTACAGGGCTTGATGCTATCATTAAAATAACCACAACTACAAGGATTCATAGCGCATATTAAAGTAAACCTGGAAGGATAAGTTAAACTACCCCACACTCTGGAAACAGTTACCTGTCCATCTTCTAAAGGTTGTCTTAGCGCTTCAATAGAGTCTTTTCTAAACTCAGTTAATTCATCTAAAAACAAAATCCCTCGGTGAGCTAATGTTACTTCACCTGGCTTGGGGATAGTCCCTCCCCCAATTAAGGCTACTGTGGAGGTGGTATGATGAGGAGCCCTGAAAGGGGGAATCTTAATCAAGGAACCTTTCTTTAACAGACCGGAAACACTATAAATCTTAGATACTTCAAGTGACTCTCCCTCAGTTAATAGAGGCATTATGGTTGGGTATGCTCGACATAAAAGAGTTTTCCCACTACCAGGACTACCAATGAGCAAAACATTGTGCCCACCTGCAGAAGATATCTCTAAAGCCCTTTTTGCCAGTCTTTGCCCTTTAATATCTTCAAAATCCAGTACATTAGCTGTTGTGACGGCATCCTCTGTTTGATTTTTATCCTCAGCTGGCAGTATATTATCTCTCAGGTAATCAACAACCTCTTTCAAGTTGCGGAATCCCCTGGAGATACTGTTTTTTACTAATCGTGCTTCATTTAAGTTAAAAGAGGGAACAATTATTTCTGATGCTTTTAATTTATCAATACTTAAAGATACCGGTAAAACACCTTCTACCTGTCTTAAGTTTCCTGATAAAGATAGCTCTCCCAGAAACAGTTTATTAGAAATTTGCTTTTGATTTAATACTCCTTCGTGAACCAGAATAGCCAGGGCAATAGCCAAATCCAGGTGAGGTCCTTTCTTCTTTAAGTCAGCTGGAGCCATATTGACAACTATCCTGCCTGGAGGAAAAGACACTCCTAAACACTTAATTGCTGATCGCACTCTTTCGGTAGATTCCTGCACTGCCTGGTCGGGTAAACCTACGATTAAAAATAACGGTAACCCTCTGCTGACTTCTACTTCTACTTCAATGGGCACAACTTCTAAACCCCAAATTGCAGCAGACAAAACCTTAGCTATCATTTTAACACCTCAACAGGTATGAGTTCTAAATGTAATTCATTCTCTTTATTAATTACTTCAGCAACCATGATATGAAGATTCAATTCTTTAGAATTAAATCTTCCCATAAAATATAAAATTGATTTACATATATGTTTTATCTTGTTCCGACCAACTTTCTCTCGGGGTAAACCAAATAAGTGTGAATGTAAAGTTTTAACTTCAATAAAATAAAGGTTGGTTCCCTTTTGAAAAATCAGGTCAATTTCTCCAAAAGGTGTTTGGTAGTTTCTTTCAATAAGTTTATAGCCAGTGCTGACTAATTTATTGCAGGTATAATCTTCACCCCATTTACCGAGAGTCTGGTTTTTCATGAATAAAGGATTTTCTATGATGTTTACACAAACCGTACTCCCTAATCACCTTGAGATGATAATTAGTTGCATATCCTTTATTTGCGTTCCATCGATAAATGGGAAACTCAGTTGATAAATCGGTCATAATCCTGTCACGAGTTACTTTGGCTATGATAGAAGCTGCTGCAACTACCGGGTTTAAAAGGTCCCCTTTTGGAGTAGCAATTTGCATCAACCATATATTATTTATAAGATGACACCCGTCAACTATTAAAGCATTTATAGGACTTTTAATTTTATCTACTGCCCTTTTCATTGAAAGAAGGGTAGCTTCCTTAATATTTAAAGCATCAACTTCATCAGCTTCGGCAATGCCAACGCTCCAATCTATCGAGCTTTCCAGAATATATGAGTATAACTTCTCTCTTTCTTTAGGTTTTAAGGATTTAGATTCTTTAACAAAGAACCCGGGAGGACTCCAAGCCACTACCGCGCTTACTACCGGTCCTGCTAAAGAGCCTCTTCCTGTCTCATCCACTCCAGCGATTATCATTTAGCTTAAGGGTTCCTATTGTAGGCTAAAACCTGCCATCTAAACCAGGGCCAGAAAATTATAACCACCCTTCCTTTAATGCTTGCTGCTTCTATAGTTCCAAAGTTTCTACTATCTAAACTGTTGTCTCTATTATCACCCATTACAAAATACTCACCCTGTATTACAGTTTGAGGAACAATGGATTCGCTAAAATTTTGTTTTAGATAAGTTTCTTGTATAAGCTCATCATTAACATATACATCTCCTTCTCTGCTCTCTATTTTGTCACCAGGTACGGCAATAACTCTTTTAACAAAATCTTTTCTTTCACCGAGAGGAGAGCGAAAAACTATAATTTCACCTTGTTTTATTGGAGAAAAGCGCATACTAATTTTTTCTACCAATATGAGGTCATCAGGGTATAGGGTTGGATACATAGAAGTTAAGGACACCTTAAAAGGAGAAATTACAAAACTCCTCAGGATGAGAGCAATTATTACTGCAATAATCAAAGTTTTTAACCAATCTATTGCTTCATCTAAAATACTGGAGGTATTCATATTATTTGCGTTCTTCTTTAATCCTTGCTTTCTTTCCTATTAAACCTCTTAAATAATATAGTTTTGCTCTCCTTACTTTACCTCTTTTGACGACTTCAATTTTTTCTATTCTGGGTGAGTGCAAGGGAAATATCTGCTCAACTCCAATATTAGAAGATCTCTTTCTAACAGTAAAATTTTCGCTTGGCCCACCATGCTTCCGAGCTATGACCACTCCTTCAAATACTTGTCCCCTACCCGTACTACCTTCTCTCACTTTTAAATGTACCTTAACTGTATCACCAACTTTAAAATCATTATGTTTATTTTCAATTCCTAATAGTTCATTTAATTCTAATGAATTACTCATGTTCATTCCCTCCTTTGGGAATACATTTAACCAGCTCTACAAACTCTTGGAAAATGATGTCTATGAGCTCCAGTTCACTTTTAGAGAAATGTCTGTTTTTAATTAGATCAGGTCTCAATAATAGTGTTCTTTTTATTGACTCTTTCAAAAGCCACCTGGAAATATCTTGATGGTTCCCGGTTAATAGTATCTCTGGAACTTTAAGCCCAGCAAATTCTGGAGGTCGGGTATATTGAGGATACTCTAAAAGGCTATTCTCAAAAGATTCTTCCTCATAAGATTCTCTTTTTATGACTGCAGGTAAGAACCTGACTACAGCTTCAATTAGCACCAGAGCTGCTGCTTCCCCCCCGCTAATTATATAATCTCCAATAGATACTTCCAGGGGAGAAAACTGTTCCTTTACTCTATCATCAATACCTTCGTAATGCCCACAAATAAGAACCAAACCATCATTCTCAGATAAATTCCTGGCAATTGAATTGTTTAATTTCACTCCGGTAGAGGTAAATAATACCACTTTGGGAGTAAAAGGTACGAGTTTATAAATGTTGTTAACAGCTTCCAGAACAATAGGAGCTTTTATTATCATTCCCGGTTTCCCACTGTAGGGGTAATCGTCGATTTTACCATGCCTATCTGAAGAAAAATTCCTAAGACTGTGAAGTTCAACTTTCAGTAATTCCTCTTCTAAAGCTTTTCTGATTATCCCCACTTCAAAGGGACTGTAAAAATATTCTGGAAATGCTGTAACAATATCAATTCTCATTGGTCATGTATTTCTTCTATTATTCCATCTTTGATGATAATCTCGCAATTATTTACCTTATTCCAAAGATTTTCGCCAACCTTCAGTTCTGCTAAGCCTTCAATCACCCCTATAGGGTAGATACTACCTAAATCCAGTGAGTTAACTTCCTTTACTTTTTGTAAAATCTGGTCTTTAAGTAATTCACCATCTCTTTTTTCTTCTTCAACCCTTTTTCTTATAGCCATACTCTCTCGAATATCCATGGGCGATTCAATAAGTAGTTTATTGCTTTGATATTTAAGTCTTTCAATTTCCATATCTATCTTTTTCTGGTTGTCCTGCAATTGATTCATTAACTCTTTCTTAAGGGATTCATCAACTACAGCTTTTAAAAGAACAGACCTTTTTACAAATATTTTACTCATTTTCTACCTCTTTTATATTAATTATTACCTCTCTTCCCAGCGAATGGGAACTTGCTTTTAGTACAGTTTTAATCGCCTTCAAAAGGCTACCATTTTTACCCACAAGCTGACCTACCTGAGAAGAAGGAATTGATACCTCTAAAATAACAGTGTTGTTATCGGTGTTATTTTCAATTACTTGGTACTTCTTTTCTTCGGAAAGTAGCTTGTTTACCAGGAACTCCATGATTTCTTTCATGGAAGTTCAATTCCTGCTTTCTTTATCAAAGAGTAGCTTGATGCTGTAGGTTTAGCTCCCATTTTATGCCAGTAGAGAACTCTATCTTCCTTTAATTCTATTTTTGGTGGATCTCGTCTCGGGTCATAATGACCGAGGATTTCGATAAATTTACCATCCCTTGAATTTCTACTGTCGGCTGCTATCATTCTGAAAACAGCTTCGTGTTTTCTTCCTATTCTACTTAATCTGATTCTAACTGCCAGGGTAATCACCTCCGATTTTTAATATAATATTTTTAATCTCTTCCCTTTCCTTTTCAGGAAAGCTATTGCTGTCTGATTGTAGATAATCAAGCAGCAATTTGTCTCTTTTTAAAATACCGAGCTTCTTTTCAAGAGAGTTCAGTTTTTTTTCTATCCTCAACAGGGCGTCATAAATCCCTTGTCTTGAACATCTCATATCTTCAGCTATTTCAGCAGCAGATAATCCATCTTCAACAAACTTCTCAATTACCAGGCGCTCCTTTACTGTTAGTAGAACACCATAGTAATCATATAACTCTGCCAGACTTTCAATTTTTTCTAAACTTCTATCGTAGTTTGTCAAGGTATTTTACTTTACATAATTTTATTATAGTATATATAATAAGTCAATAGATAGAGTAAAAAGAGTTTAAGGGATTCTATTAATTTTGGTTTTTAAAATGATTGACGCCTTTAGAAGCTGCTTCTTGTTCAGCACTTTTTCTGGTGTTACCTATTCCATTCAAAACCACACCATTTAAGTTCAGGACTGCAAAAAAAAGACCGTTTCTCTCCTCTACCTGGTATATTGGTAAAGACAAACCTTTCTTTTGCATCAATTCCTGTAGTTCTGTTTTATAATCTCTTATAAGCAGTGTGTTAATATTAATTAGCTCATCTTTGAACCATCTTTTAACCAGGGAGTAAGAAAAACTATAACCCTGGTCAAGATAAATAGCACCTAATAACGACTCAAAGGCATTGCACAGGAATTTCTCACTAAGATCCATTCCGGCTGGTGTATTAATATGCTTGATTAAGCCAAAAGACCTGAATTTATGTGCTAAGATCTTTCTATTCACCAGGTTACTTCTGGCTACTGTAAGCTCCCCTTCTTTTAGACCCGGATGTATTTTGCAGAGTAGGTCAGATATGGCTAAACCAAGAACAGCATCACCAATAAACTCTAACTGTTCTTGTTTTTCAGACTTAAAAGACATCGCTTCCTTAAGTAAGGAAGGGTTTTTAAAATTGATTTTTATTTTTTTCTCTAACTTGGACCCTGGTACCCGGGAAAAAATATTACGGGACCATTTGCTCCAGGCGATTTTTAACTTTTGTAAGATATTCATTTTCTAATAAACTAAATGCTACCTCAATTGCTCGTGTTATGCTCTTTGCTTTTGATCTACCATGAGCTTTTATGCACAGACCATTAATTCCAAATAGGGGTGCTCCACCATATTCGGAGTAATCAAGAGACTTTAGAATTTTTCTCAGGTGCGATTTTAAAAGAAATAACCCTAAGGTGGTTTTTATCCTATTGGTTACATTTGAGTCAATACTTATAAGTTTTTGTTTAAGGTAGCCTCCTAAAGCTTCCAGTGATTTAAGTACAATATTCCCAGTAAAGCCATCGGTTAATATGACTTTTTCTGGGTCACTAAAAAGGCTTAATCCCTCAACATAACCCTTAAAATTAGGTATCTTTGAGAGGTATTTAAAGGCTTCTTTAGTAAAAAAATTACCTTTGCTTTCTTCTGTTCCATTTGATAACAAAGTTACCTCCAGGTCAGCTTTACCGGTAGATATTTCCAGAAAAAGTTGGCTTAATACTGCCAAACCTGTTAAATGCTGAGGTTTTATATCAGGGTTAGCTCCTACATCAATTATAAAATTCTTACCACCGCTTAAGGTAGGAAGAAAAACCCCCAGAGCAGGCCTTTCTACATTTTTTAACCTTCCGACTATTAAAGTAGCACCCACTAATAAATGTCCGGTATTCCCTGCTGTGATTACCGCATCTACTTTTTTTTCCTTTAGTAAATCCAGGGATACGAAAAGTGAGGAATTTCTTTTTTTTCTAATAGCTTCTGTGGGAGACTCCTCTGTTGGGGGAGTGTCAGAAGCATAAACACAGCTATACTCTTCAGCATAAGGCTTAATTATTTCTTCTGAAGCAACTATTACTACTTCCCTATTTGCGGAACGGGGAAAATTTAAAACCCCTCTGATAATCTCACCGGGGGCGAAATCGCCCCCTTCAATATCAACTGCTACCTTAAAAGGTATCAATTATTTAGCTCCTTCTTTTTCTTTCTTTTCCTTAATAATTATTGCTTTTTTTCCTTTGTAAAAACCACAATAAGGACAGACGGTATGTGGTGGTATCAGTTTAGAGCAATTAGAGCATTTAGCTACCTCAGGACAATTTAGTTTCTGGGTGCTTTGTCTTTGAGAAATAGTTTTTCTGGTTACTTTTTTATTGGGAACTCCCATTTAGTTCACCTCCTTTGATTTTCAGATTCATTACATATCGGACAAACTATAGGTATAGGAATAGATGTAATAATGTAATCTCTTATAACATTAATTAAGTCTATCTCTCCGTTAGTTAAAGGAAAGGTAACAATACTCTTACTGTTCAATTCTATATCCTTAACTGAACTCTTAGAAGAATCAGATTCTTCATAATATTCTTTTATATGAACCATAAACTGTTCCTCAAAGCTTTTGTTACATTTTGAACACGGTAGAGACAATGTATAAACAACCTTCCCCTGCAAACATACTTTTTCTTCTAAAAAAAGATTTATTTCACCTTTCACCCTGTTTATTAACGACACTTTTGCATCTATGTCTAAAAAATGCTCTTTCCCAATATCAATAGTCAATTTTTTTACCTGGTCTTCTTTAATATCTTTTATATTTATCATCATCAAAGTATCCTAGGCCTTTTAATTGATTTGCTGATTATCATATGGGTATCTTCAGCGATAATATATTCTTCGTTCGTGGGAATCACCAGTACCTTGATTTTAGATGAGGGGGTGGTAATTCTTCCATTGCTTCTGCATTGATTGTTTTTCTCTTTATCAAGGTTTATACCCATATAATCAAGACCCTCAAGAATCATTTCCCTTATTACTGGTGAGTTCTGCCCTACTCCTCCAGTAAAAGCAATGACATCAACTCCGCCTAGGATGGCTGAATAAGAACCAATATATTTTTTTATCCTATAGGCATAGACCTTCATAGATAAGTAAGCTAAACTATCTCCCTCAGCTGCCGCTAATTCTACATCTTTCATATCTCCCTTAATACCACTTAAACCAATTACCCCGCAATGTTTATTAAGAAAATCGTTAGCTTCGTCAAGAGACATATTATGTCTTCTCATAAGATATAATGGAAGGTAAGGGTCAATATCTCCACACCTGGTAGCCATCATAATCCCTTCTAAAGGTGTGTATCCCATTGAGGTATCTATAGACCAGCCTTTTTTGATAGCTGCCACGCTTGCCCCACCTCCAAGATGACAGGAAATCATGTTTAACTTATCCAGGGGGATACCGGTCATTTCTGCGGCTTTCCTGGTGATATATCTGTGGGAAGTTCCGTGAAACCCGTATTTTCTTACTCCTTCTCTTTCATAAAACTCATAAGGTAACCCATAGAGGAAAGCCTCAGCTGGAATAGAATGGTGAAAAGCGGTATCAAAAACTGCCACTTGCGGTAAATTGGGAAGCAGTTTCATACAGGCATAAATACCCATCAGGTTAGGTGGATTATGTAAAGGAGCCAGTATAGAGTTCTCCTCCAGCACCTGAAGAACTTCTTCATTTATCAACACCGACTCAGAAAACTTCTCACCTCCATGAACCACCCGGTGACCAACTGCTTGAATAACCCTTGCATCAGGAATTACACCTAAATCAGGTTCCGTAAGGATCTCAAATACCTTCTCCAGAGCTGCCCGGTGGTTAGGTATTTCTTCTCTTCGCAGAGTCTTTTTAGCTAAGTGAACTGAAGAGTATTGGAGAGAGGAGTCCCTGGAACCTCCGAATTTAAAACTATCTGGGGAAGGTTCTCCTTTATGAATTGCAAAATAGGTTATGAAGGGATCAGGCAGTCCTATCCTTTCTACATTGCCCTTACTTAGTACTCGGCAGGGGGGGATGTCAACAAGTTGGAATTTAAGAGAGGAGCTTCCGCTATTTATTACCAGAATGACCACAAAAACCTCACAAGTTTTGTTCTAATTTGCTTTTTTCTTTTTCTATCTCACTAAGAAGTTTTTCTACTATACCTTTTAATTGATTTAACACGCTAATTGCATGCCTCTTAACTTCCTCTTCTCCCTGCTTAACTATTTCTTCAGCTTTTATCTGAGCTGCCTTAGTGATGGTTGACTCTTCTATCAGTCTGCTGGCTTCAGACTTAGCTATATCAAGGATTTTGGATGCTTCTTTCTGAGTATCTTCCAGAACTATCTGTTTTTCTGAAACAATTCTCTTTGCTTGGTTAAATTCTTGGGGAAGTGATTCGCGAAGTTCTTCAATCAGACTATAAATCTTTTCACGATTTAATAACACCTTACCGGTAAAAGGAAGATTACTACTACTCATAACTGTTTTTTCTAAAAGCTCAATTATTTTTTGGGTATTATTCATGAGATATAGATTTGTATTTGTCCCTGAGTTTCTTATCAACCACCGGAGGAACCCATTTTTCCACCGAACCACCTAACATAGCAACTTCTTTGACCAGGGAGGAGCTTAAGAAGCTATATTCAAGGGAAGTTAGTAGAAAAAGTGTATCCACCTCAGGATATAAATTTTTGTTGGCACTGGCAATCTCAAATTCGTACTCAAAATCTGATAAAGCTCTTAAACCGCGAATAATGATTTTAGCCTCCATAGATTTAACAAACTCCACCAGCAAACCAGAAAATAAATGAGCCTCAACATTTTTAAGATGCTTGGTTGTTTCTTTAACCAGCTCATACCTTTCTTCAGCGCTAAATAATACCTGCTTTTTAACTTCAGCAGCTATACCAATATATAAAAAATCAAAAATGCGAGCTACTCTTTCTATCACATCCAGGTGACCCATGGTTATGGGATCGAAAGTACCAGCGTAAACAGCTTTTTTCATTAAATTGTTATCCCCTGCTATATATAGTTACAATAGTATCGCCGTAATTATATGATTTTACCATAATTAGGTTATAAATGTTGTTAGGTGTGTCTTCTCTGATTGAATGTTCAGTAACTACTAACCCTTTTTCTGCCAGTAAATTAAGAGTACTAATTTGTGTTAGTGTCTTTAAGACCAGTAATTTTTCGTAAGGGGGATCTAAAAAAATAATATCAAATGGGGATAACTCATGAATTTGTCCAATTCCCTCTGGCAAATTTAATTTTTTTACTACACTTTTACCAGCTAACCCTGTTTTAACCAGGTTTTGTTTTATTATAGCAATTGCTTTTAAGCTTTTATCAACAAAAACTGATTTTTCTGCTCCTCTGCTTAAAGCTTCAATTCCGAGGGCTCCGCTTCCAGCATACAGGTCTAATACTATCGCCTCTTCAACTTTTTTTTCTAATATATTAAATATTGATAATCTTACCAACTCGGAAGTTGGTCTTACCTCTTTTATGTCGCTCTTCAGATATTGCCCTTTTAAATAACCTCCAGTAATCTTTATCAACTTTAAACTCTCATCAATTCAACACTATCTTCATTATTGGTAATCACACTCTTTAAAAGTTTATTCTCATCTCTTAAAAGAAAAGGGTCTTGTAGGAGTATTTTCTCAACTTCCTTTTTTGCCAGCTCCAGTATTTTCAAGTCTCTGAGCGGATTGGCTATTTTAAACTCAGATAAACCATGCTGCCTGAACCCGGCCAATTCTCCACTACCCCGGATCCTTAAATCCTCTTCAGCAATCAGAAAACCATTATCGGTGGTAACCATAGTTTTTAACCTTTTAACTGATTCTTCACCAACTGGATCGCTAATTAGAAAACAGTATCCATCATTTTTCCCTCTTCTAATTCTTCCCCTTAGTTGATGAAGTTGAGATAATCCAAATCTATGGGCATCTTCAATAACCAGAAAATTAGCATTTTTGACATCAACACCCACTTCCACCACAGAAGTAGCTATTAAAACATCAATTTTTCCAGCCTTAAAATCGCTCATTTTAGCTTCTAATTCCCTGGAGGGCAATCTACCATGAACCATATCTAGACGAACACCTGTTAAATAATCAGATTTTAACTCTTCAAACAAGGTGGTTACAGCTTTAAGTTCAAGTTTAGCTGACTCTTCTATAGTCGGGCAGATAACATACCCCTGTCTTTCTGATAAAACCTGTTTCTTTAATAACCCATAAACTTTTGCTCGAATGCTTGGGTCCACCCAGTAGGTTTTTATTTGTCCTCTTTCCTTAGGGAGCTCTTTTATAGTTGAAACTTCTAAATCCCCGTAAAGAGTCAGGGTTAAGGTTCGTGGGATGGGGGTAGCACTCATAACCAATAAGTGTGGATTATTGCCTTTTGCTTTAATCTTCCACCTCTGAGCAACCCCAAACCTGTGTTGCTCATCAATAATCACCAGTCCTAACCTGTAGAAATTAACAGGATCTTCTAATAAAGCATGAGTTCCCACAATAAGGTTTATTTCTCCTGAAGCTATTTTATCTAAAAGGATTTTCTTTCGGGTGGCTAAAACAGTACCTGTCAATAGAGCGCACTTTACTTTAGGCTCTAACATTTCACTGATAGTTTCATAATGTTGCATAGCCAATACTTCGGTAGGGGCAATAATAACTGCCTGAGTATTATTTTCTATAGCTATTAAAGCCGCAGCGATAGCCACAACGGTTTTTCCTGAGCCTACTTCCCCGTGCAGCAAACGATTCATAGGTATACTTCTGGCTAAATCCTTCTTAATAGTTTGTATTACAGTTAGCTGATCCTCGGTTAGAACAAAAGGCAAGCTTTCCATAAAGGGTTTTAACATCATATTAGTTGATTTCAAGGGCAAGGAGGAAGATTTTTTGATTTGTTCTTTTCTTAGTAAAACCTGTAGTTGAAGGTTAAAGAGTTCCTGAAAAATTAGCCGATAACGTGCTAATTCTTTGGTAGCTTCGCTCTCTGGAAAATGTATCTCAGTTATAGCGTTACCCAACTCCAAAAGATGGTTTTCGGAAATCACTCTTTCAGGTAGATATTCTGTTAATAAATAACTGTATTTCTCAAGACAATCATGGATTAATTTTCTTAAAAACCTCTGATTTAACCCTGAAGCAAGATTATATACTGGAACTAACCTTCCATGTTCTAATGATTCAGCATTAGTATATAACTCGTAATCAGGCGAGGAAATCTCCCAACGATTTCTAAAAAAATCTACCTTTCCGCTTAAAAATAGTTTATCACCGGGTTTAAGGTTTTTTCTAAGAAATGTTTGATTAAACCATGCTCCATACATATATCCCGTTTCATCTTGAAAAACTGCCCTGCTAATAGTTAAGTTTCGGATTTTTTGATCCCTTTCCCAGCTTACCAGCTCAACTAATAAGGTTTGTTCTTTACCAGCTTCTAAATCCTTTACCTTCTTAATTTTGGTTCTATCAATATGGTATCTCGGAATATACCAAAGGACATCATTAATAGTTCTAAGGTTTAGTCGGTTAAGAGTTTTTATCTTATTGATACCAATCCCCTTAATCAAATTAAGTGGTGAATTTAAGTTTAAGGAAATATTCTCTACCATTTTGGGTTTCTGGGGTTCATACTTTGTTTCTTTCTTACGATCAAGGCTATTTATTATTATGACTATTTCTCTAAGATATTTTTGCTTATCTTTTAAACCCGCAGTTGTATACTTATTAATTTTTTGACTAAGGGTTTCCAAGTATTCAAGTTGATTTATATCCCCAAATTTTAGCCTTAAAGATGATATTATTTTAGCAGTATCTTCTGAAAAAGAAGAATATAAATCAGAAAAGGATGTCTTACCTTTTTTTATTTCCCCGGCTACCAGACTTTTAAGTTTTCTTATTTCATTCTCAATTTGTGGAGGGAACAAGAAATAAACCTATCGCATCTGGTCCTGCATGAGCGCCCAGTACAGGCCCAACATATGTTTCCATAATATCCAGATCTGGTATTAGAGAAAGAATCCTCTCCTTTATCTGTTTAACTGCTTCTTGAGCATCAGCATGCGCTAATCCTACTCTAACCTGTGGCCATTCTTTGAGTGATTTTTCAATATCCTTAATCAAAATATTAAATGCCTTATCCAGGACTTTTTTCCTTCCCCGAGCTGTTTTTATTACCATAGGGATACCATTATTAACCTGAAGGATTGGTTTTAAGTTTAGTAAGCTTCCTAAAAACAGTTTAAGTCCATCTACCCTACCACCTTTAAGAGCAAACTCCAGGGTATCAAGTACTGCGTAAGTTTTAATTCGGGGAATAATAGAGTTAATAATCTCAATTATTTCCTCTTTCTTTTTACCCAGGTTGATATGTTTCTGGGCTTCCAAAACCAACATCCCCAGACCCAGAGAGGTGCTTTTAGAATCAATAATTGATATATCTACTCGAGGTAAGCTTTCCTTGGCTATTACCGCAGACTGAAAAGTCCCGCTTCGTGCTGCAGTAAGGTGTATAGAAATAATTGAGGAATAAATTTCAGAAACTTTTTCATAAGCGGTTACAAACTGGCCTACTGAAGGTTGAGAAGTAAAGAGCCTCTTTTTGAAAGTTCTTAAGAACTCATAAAAAGGTCTTTCTTTTAATAAGATAGGCTCTCCCTCTTCGGTGTTTACATGAACAGCTACTACCTCAATCCCTAATTTTTCAGTTAATTCTAAAGGTAAATCACATGAACCATCGGTAACTAAACCAATTTTACCTTTCATATATCCTCCTTTTTTCTATTATATAATATAAACTTCAAAATTATATGGTCGCTTTTATACTTTGCTTGTTCTATTCAAAAATATTATTACCCAATTCTGACTAATTTTACCTTCTTATTTACAGCTTTTCCTGTTTCATAAAACCAGGATACAGTATCTCTAAGAGTTTCTTTGATGGGTCGTGGCTGGTAACCAAAGGCTTCCTTTGCTTTGTTACAGTTTACCAGTGAATTACTGCATAGGGTGAAAAGCGAATAAGGGGTAAAGCGTGGTTTACTCTTGGTAATCAGGTACCATAACACCGCAAAAGGGGCAAGAACTCTGGCTACCACCATGGGTATTTTCAAATCAGGAGATTTAATTTTGGTAATCTCTTCTAATAAATCAAACATTTCTTTAACGGTAACTTGATGCCCTGATAAAATGTACCCTTCGCCGTTTGTTCCCTCAATGGCTGCCATATAAAGACCCTCAGCTACATCTCGTACATCAACAAAATCATAAGCTCCATCTATATAAAATTTAACCTTCCCCTTCAAATAGTCAAGTATCAGGTGCCCCATCTCAGAAATACGAAAATCATAAGGACCAATAACCCCCGTGGGGAAAACAATAACAGCCTCCAAACCATTTTGTATGCCTTTTTTAACTTCCAGGGTTGCCTGAGCCTTACTCTTAGCATAATCCCCTACGGTGTTCTCTGGATTTATATCACAAACTTCATCTATAAAACAACCTTTGGGTGGTTCTACAATAGCATGAATAGAGCTGGTAAATATCAATCTTTTAATTCCAATTTCCTGACATGCCTGAACTATATTCCTGGTACCAATAACATTGATTTCATCCAATATTTTTTTATAGCCCGGGAGTATGGAAATAATCCCTGCTAGATGAAATACCAAGTCAAAACCTTGAAAAGCCTGGCTAAGATCATCCTTATTGCGGATATCACCTTTGATTATTTCTATATCCAATCCTTTGAGAGAATCAAGAGGTTCCCCTGGTAAAGTGAGTGCTCTGACCTTAAAACCTTTATTAAGTAACAATCTTACCAGCACATTGCCAATGTGTCCTGTAGCACCAGTAACAATAGCTTTCATTGTTTTATCACCCCAGGTAAATTATTATTGTTCATTTTCTTTAACTATCCAAACAAAAAAACCTGCTACCTGAATCATATTTAATATTCTTTAATTTTAATGTTTTAGAGTTAATTAACGGTTCCAGCATAAAAGAAGCCCAGCACTAATTTTTCATCCTGTCCTCTCCCAACACAAATTAGCGCTGGGTTTGGGTAAGTGCCATAAGGCACAAACCTTTTATGCTGTGTTATATGAAGTGGCGGTTTCATTCTTTCTCCTCGCTTAATGAAAATAAGTCGCTCTGACTA
>QLTX01000089.1 GCA_018725175.1 Candidatus Psychracetigena formicireducens | reverse complement strand
TTCCACCAATAAGACTTCATAACCCGCATCAGCAATATCCAGAGCAGCCTGCATCCCTGCTACCCCAGCTCCTATTACCATCGCCCTTTTATTAAGGGGGAAGGATTCGGGGTAGAGAGGTTTATTATGAAGAACTTTTTCTATTGCCATATTTACTAATTTTATGGCTTTTTCTGTAGCCTCTTCTTTGTCCTCATGAACCCAGCTGCATTGTTCACGGATATTCGCCATTTCACAAAGATAGGGGTTTATATCGCACCTTAAGGCTAATTCTCTAAAAGTGGTTTCGTGCATGCTGGGCGAACAGGCAGCAACCACATAACCATCCAACCCTTTTTCTTCAACCATCTCTTTAATTAGTTTTTGACCAGGTTCAGAGCAAAGATACTTGTAATCGGTAGAGCACATAACCAGGGGGTGATTGGATGCTTCTTCTACCACTCGTTGGATATCAACTGTTCGGGAAATATTTAATCCACACCAACAGACAAATACACCAATTTTTCTCATCTTATTCGCTCCAATGTTGGCAAGGGGTTTATCAAGTGTTCTTCAAAATGACAAACTTCTACTCCTAAACCGAGCGCTAGGGCTAATAGCTGAGTAAAATATAAAATTGGAACAGGCTTTAATAAATTGCCTGATTTCATTAATTCATTTTGTCCAACATCCAGATTATACAAACAAAGTGGGCAACTGGTGATTAAAACATCAATACCCCTCTTATTAGCTCCCTGCAATATCTTTAATACTGCACTATTGATAACTATCTCCTCGGTTATGCCTAAATAAGCCCCGCAACATTCAGTTTTATAGGGAAAATCAACAGCTTCGCATCCAAGACTCTTAAGGAAATTTTCAAAGATAGTGGGATTTTCCGGGTGGTCAAAAGCAAGTTCTTTATGGGGCCTTAATAATAAGCACCCATAATAAGGCGCTACCCTTAAACCAGTCATAGAAGTTTTAACTTTATTCTTTAACCCCTCCCATCCTACATCTTTCCTGATAACTTCCAGAAAATGGAGAACTTTCGTAGAACCATCATACTTTTCTTCCAGAAAACTGTTTAACTTTTCCCTTTTCTCAGCATCATTCAGGATAAGATAATTGGTTCTTTTTAAAACCTGGTAACAGGCAGAACAAAGAGTAACCAAGTCTTTATCTTCTTTTTTTGCTCCCACCAAATTCCTGGTGGAAGATAATAGGGACATTATATCTTCTGACCGCAAGGGATAGACTGCTCCACAGCAATACCAATCCGGTAGCTCTTCTAACTCAATTTTTAGTTCTCGGGCTGTGGAAATAGTTGAATCTCTGAAACTTTGGCTTTGATTGTGTAAGGTACATCCGGGAAAATAGGAATATTCCAACTACCCACCACCTTTCAAGTTCTCTTCCGCCACAAACTAACCAATGCTTGTTGGGGTATCTTGTCTTTTACCTCATCTGATAAGGTATTAGGGTCAAATAAGTGAACTGCTGCATTTAAATTGTAGTAACGAAGAGCTTCCATTATTTTAGCAATATCAATAGCTCGAGGGCAGCGCGAAACACAGGTGAAGCAAGAAGTGCAATACCAGGGACTATTCACTTTAAAAACATCATCTATTAAGCCGAGCTGAAGCATTCTTACTATCTCATGAGGTGAAACATCCATAAGATGCACAGACGGGCAACCCGCCGAACATTTACCGCATTGGTAGCAATTTATTAATTTTTGGTTACTCCTCTCCTCAATAGCTTCCCTGAGTTCAAAGTTTATTATTTCAATATTTATTTCCATGCTGATTAAACCGAATAAAGCTTATTCGGCTGGAGCTTCTGGAATAAAGCCCTCTTTCATCAGAAGAGCTGTCATCTCCTGAGCACCCTTTATCATCTTCACCGCTTTATCATAAAGGAGTTCTTTACTTAACTCTATTCTATGAAGACCCTGTTCAATGGCTTTAAGAGCTACCACTACTGCCACCTGGGGAAAAACATCAGGATCATCCATGCGGGGTAGAATACAGGTATCAGTTAATCCTTTTTCTTCGGCAAACCTGGCTAATTCAAAAGCTGCTGCTAAACACATTTCATCGCTAATTGTCTTTGCCCGAACATCCAGGGCTCCTCTAAAAATAGCCGGAAATCCGAGAGAATTATTAACCTGGTTGTCAAAATCAGACCTACCAGTAGCCACCACCCGAGCGCCCGCTTCTTTAGCTTCCCAGGGCCAGATTTCTGGAATAGGATTAGCGCAAGCAAAAACAATAGCATCTTTAGACATAGTAGTCACCCACTCTTTTTTGATGACACCAGGTCCTGGACGAGACAGTCCTACTACTGTATCCATCCCTACTAAGGCTTCGGCAAGGTCTCCGCTTCTTCCTTCTTTATTTGTTTTCAGGCACATTTCCCATTTCTCTTTATATTCTTTCTGTAAATTCTCTCTACCAGGATGTAAAATCCCCTGACTGTCTAACATTATTATATTTCCGGCCTTTACTCCAGCCATTATTAAAACCCGAGCTGTACAGATACCTGATGCCCCTGCTCCCAGAATTACCACTTTAGCTTGTCTTATATCTTTACCAACTAACTTCAGAGCATTTATTAAACCAGCAACAACTACGGTGGCTGTTCCTTGTTGGTCATCGTGCCAGACTGGTATATCCATCTCATTTCTAAGCCTTTCCAGAATGTAAAAACATTTTGGTTGAGAAATATCCTCCAGATTGATGCCACCGAAATTAGGTTGCAGGTATTTTACCACCTTGATTATTTCTTCGGGGTCCTTAGTGTCCAGGCAAATAGGGATAGCATCTACTCCACCAAGATACTTAAATAAAAGAGATTTCCCTTCCATAACGGGCATACCTGCTTCGGGACCGATATCACCTAGACCTAAAACTCTAGTACCATCAGACACAACCGCAATGGTATTTGCCCGGTTAGTATATTCATATGATAACTCTTTATTAGTTTTAATAGCTTTACAGGGTTCAGCTACACCCGGAGTGTACCAGATAGCAAAATCGTTAAAACTTCTTATGGCGCATTTAAGTGCTATCTGAATTTTTCCCTGATAAAAATGATGCAATTTCATCGCATCCAGCGCGGGTTTTTTGGCTTTTGCCAGTAACTCTTCTACAACATCCATCTTAATATTTCCTCCTGTATTTATTTTATTTTTGATATTTGCTTACTCCCTCTTCGTAGAGGTCGTTTCCATAAACATCATTTATTACTATCGCCGGGAAATCTTCTACTATTAGCTCCCTGATAGTTTCCGGTCCTAACTCTTCATAGGCAATAATCCTTGACCCTTTAATAGCCTTAGCTAATAATGCCCCAGCACCACCGATAGCAGCAAAATATACCCCTTTTTCTTTCACCAGGGATTCTTTCACTTCCTTAGACCTAAAACCTTTTCCAATCATACCTTTCAAACCAAGTTTCAAAAGCGTGGGTGTATAGGCATCCATCCTTTCACTGGTAGTAGGTCCTGCTGACCCAATAGGTTGCCCTGGTTTTGCTGGTGAAGGGCCAACATAATAAACTATTTGACCTTTAATATCAAAAGGTAACTCTTTTCCATCTTTTATTAAATCAACCAGTTTTTTATGAGCTGCATCGCGAGCTGCATAAATAATACCAGTAATAAATACTTCATCACCGGCTTTCAAGAGTGAAACCACTTCTTCAGTTAAAGGCGGTGTTATTTTATATACGGCCATTATTCTGCCTCCTCCTTAAAGAATGACTTCTTTGTGCCTGCAAGCATGGCAGTTAATATTAATAGCTACTGGAAGAGAAGCAATATGAGCTGGAAAAGTTTCCACATTTACCCACAAAGCGGTAGTTCTGCCTCCCAACCCCTGAGGTCCAATACCGGTGTTATTAATTCTTTCCAGAAGTTCCTGTTCTAATTTTGCGTTATCAGGGTTACTGCTGTGCTCAAATATTGGCCTGATTAAGGCTTTTTTGGCTAAAAGAGCAACCTGCTCAAAAGTTCCACCGATTCCCACGCCTACTACCAAAGGAGGACAGGGATTTGAACCCGCTTGCTTAATAGCTTCTACCACAAAATTCTTAACACCTTCAACCCCATCAGATGGTTTAAGCATTTTTAAAGAGCTCATGTTCTCGCCGCCCCCACCTTTGGGAACTACGGTTATTTTGATATGGTTACCAGGAACAATCTCAGTATAAATAATTGCCGGGGTGTTGTTACCGGTGTTCTTGCGATTCAAAGGATGACTTAGCATGGAAGCCCTTAGATAGCCCTCTATATAACCCTTAGCTACGCCAGCATCAATGGCCTCTCTGAGTAAACCATCCACAATGTGCACTTCCTGACCTACCTCCACAAATACTACAGCTGAACCGGTATCCTGGCAGATGGGTACGGCTTCTTCTCGGGCTATACGGGCGTTCTCCAGTAATTGCTTAAGAACGCTAATCCCCAGGGGAGACTCTTCTTTAGATATTGACTCTTCTAAGGACTTAACTACATCTTCACCAAGATAATAGTTAGCCTCCTGACATAGTTTAGCAACTGCTTCGGTAATAGTTTTTGCACTAATTTCCCTCATAAACTTATGCCTCCAAAATAGAATATCTCTTCCTGATATAACTACCAATTAATTATTCAGGTTGTCTTATTCTTATCAACCGAAAAATAATACTCTAAATATTTGAGGTAGTCAAGCAATTCGGGTGGTTCTAACTCAAGAAAAATAATGTATACTTACAAATTAGGACAAAATAGGTAAGATAATGTGAGAAAAAATATCAAAAAATCGGTCTTTTCGGTTCTTATATTAGGAATGAGCAAAAGATTTTAAGCGATATAGATCTATAAAAAATTATTTAAGGGTAGGACCTAAGGGTAGGACCAATAGATGGATAGACCCCTTAGATTAGAATTCCCTATTATGGATATTTAAAAAATATAGCTGCGATCCTCCTCTCCTCTGTTATCTGCAGTTGCGAACAAAATCTTAATGCCTATCTGTAAAATGTTTAATTTAGGTTTGACCTTGATTCCGTAATCTCAGCACCAAAAAAAAGGTAGCCACCGTGAGTTTATGAATACAACCAGAATAGTGGATATCCCACCGCTACCGCCTCTCGTATATCAAGTGCCGGTAATCGTACGGATTATCATCTTCTTTTACACCTTTCTCTCTCCAGATCTCCCTCCATTCACTGGTAAGTACCGACGGGAAAAATCTATCCCCGCCAAACCGGTGATCTATTTCGGTTATATATATCCTGTCCGTATACGGCATAAACTGCCTGTATACCTGTTCCCCCCCTATTATGAACATCTCTGCTCCCCCGCAATTACATAGGAGAACCCCCTCAACTGAACGCATCACATGGCATCCCGATACGCTGAACACGGGATTCCTGCTCAACACTATATTCTCTCTGCCTTTGAGCGCGCCACCGATAGACTCAAGGGTCTTTCTACCCATAACCACGGTATGCCCTATCGTTATATCCCTGAACCACCTGATATCCTGTGGAAACTTCCATGGGATAGCCCCGCCTTTGCCTATGGCACGCTCATTATCCATCGCCACAATCATAAATATCATTTCCGTTAACCCTTTATAGTTGACAATTTTATAGACAAATATTGCCTTTCATATTTCCAGCGACCATAGACTGCTGGGTT
>QLTX01000088.1 GCA_018725175.1 Candidatus Psychracetigena formicireducens | reverse complement strand
CTAAAGATTTTAGATTCACAAAAGTCTCAAAAATCTATAGTTTCTAAAGTAGATGCGGTATCTCGTGGTGGTCATTCTACTAATCGTAAAACTTTTTCTGATCTTCCATCCGAGGCTAAACAAGCATGTAGGGATGATACTGCTGATCTTGTTGGGCCAGATAAGCGATTTAAGACTGCTAAAGAATGGGAAGATTATTATGCTAGTGTTTATTACTCCTAAGAGATTGTTATGAATAAATCTACAGAAACACTTGAAACTAAAGTTAATCCAGCTAATGAAGTTGAAACCTCAGTTTTTCCTAAAGGTTTTCAACCCATGAGTTCCATTACTCAGAAGTTGGAAGTTCCTGAAAGACCTGGTTATCATCGCAGATGGTTTCGTAGTGACCCCGGCAGGATAGCTAAAGCTCAACGCGCTGGATTTAGGTTTGTTAGTTATGACGAAGCTAGCTTAGTTAACTTTGATCTAGGTGGAGATGCTAAAAATAGTGGAAATACTGATCTTGGAACAAGAGTAAGTATTATCTCAGGTGACGGAGCAGATGCTACTGGACAAGTTGGGCGACTCTACCTGATGGAGTGCCCAATGGAGTTTTACGAGGCTAGTCGTAAGCTTGTTGAAGACCGAAATGAATCAGTAGCAGAAATGCTTCGAGGCGGTCAAGCTGGTGCTGGAGGCGCCGGTGAAAGCTATAATGATGTAACTAAGCGTTATTCTAGAATTACTATGCCTGATCTTTTTACTCCCAAAAATAGGAGATAACCCGTGATTGTTAATGAAAATCGTCCTAGTGGACTTATTCCTGTAGGTACAATTAGTGGCACTCAGTATAATGGTGCTGCCCGTTTGTACGCTATTGAGGCTGCTAATGTTAGTGCTTTTGCTATTGGAGACCCAGTGGTTACTTCTCCGGCTGGTGCGGATTCTAGGGGTATTCCTCTTATTAACCTTGCTGGAGGTACTGGTGCTCTTCGCGGTGTAGTTGTTGGTTTGTTTGATAGTTATCCAACTGCCAGAGTAGATAATCTTAATCAAATTATTAGAACTGCTGGTGCTAAATCTGTCGTCTGGTATGCTATGGTAGCGGATGATCCTAATTTGGTATTTGAGGTGCAAGAAGTTGGTACTGGAACTCCACTGCCTTTAACTGATGTTGGTCTTAATACTAATTTAATTCCTGGGCCTAATAATGGCTTTATTTCTGGTTGGCAATTAGATAATGTTTCAAGGGCGGTGACAGCTACTCTTCAATGTAAGATTCTAGGTTTGGTTGTTCGTCCTAATGTTGTACAGGGTCAATTCGCTAAGTGGTTGGTTACTATTAACAACCATGACTTTAATGCCGGTACTCTTGGTGTTTAATCTAAGGAGATAACAAAATGGCTGGTGTAATTACTACTGGTTCACATCCTCTGCTCTTGTGGCCGGGGATTCATGCTACATGGGGTCAAGTCTATGATGCTCATCCTCGTGAGTATACTGATCTCTATGAGGTTAGGAACTCTAAGCAAAATGCTGAAAGGGATGTGCAAATTACTGGTTTTGGTTTGGCTCCAGTTAAACCTCAAGGCGGGCAACTTGCTTATGCCTCCGAGATTCAAGGCTGGGTAACTCTTTATGCGCACGTTGCATATGGGCTTGGTTATATTGTTACTAAGGAAGAACTAGAAGATAATTTGTATAAAGAAGTTTCTCATCGTCGGGTAAAGGCGAATGCTTTCTCTATTAACCAAACGATTGAACATGCTTGTGCATTTATCTATAACAATGCGTTTGTTCCTACGTTTTTCACTCTACCTGATGGCCTACCTTTAATTTCTACAGCACATGTTAATGCTACAGGTGGCACATTTAGTAATCGTTTGACTACTCCAGTAGATTTAAGTGAAGCTTCATTAGAAGACCTTACTATTCAAATCATGAATGCTACTCAAGATCGTGGTCTTCGTATTTCTATCATGCCAGAGAGTTTGCATGTTTCCACTGATGAGTATTATAACGCGCACCGCATTCTTAAAAGCGTATTGCAGAATGATACAGCTAATAATGCTATTAACGTATTGAAAGCTACAAACGCTCTGCCAAAAGGAATTAAACTAAATCACTTTTTCACTGATCCAGATGCTTGGTTTATTAGAACTAACATTCCAAATGGAATGACAATGTTCTGGAGAAATAAACCAGAGTTTAAGCAAGATAATGATTTTGATACTATGAACTTGAAAGCTGCTACTTATATGAGGTTTTCAGTAGGTTGCACTGATGCTCGTGGGATTTTTGGGTCTCCGGGTTCTTGAGTTTGTCCCAATTTTGGACAAAAGATAACGTAAACCGAGAGTTTACGCCTGCTTCTATGCCGGTGTTATTTTGAAGTTCGGAGGTAAAATGAGCACTACTCGTTTCCCTAATGGTTTAACTAACGTTAAATCTACTAGCTCTTTAGGTTCAATGGGACAATTAGATCCTAGTAGATTTAACACATTCTTTAATGATTTTAATACCTATGCTGCTACTGATTGGATTGTTACAGCAGTTGGTACGGGTACTACTGCTTTGATTGGAGGCGATGGTGGGTTACTACAAGTAACTACTAGTGCTGCTGCTCCTGATAGTCGTTCAGCCCAACTCGTTGTTGCTAATTTTTTCTGGGAAGCACATAGGAGAATGTTTTTCAAGGCAGCAGGTGTGCTTAGTCATGCTGTTGACTCTGTTTTTCAGTTAGGTTTAGTTATGGTAACTACTACGCCACCAACAGCTACTAATGGTATTTATCTACTTAAACCCGCAGGCACTGCTAACATTGGTGCTTTTGTTCGAAGGGATGCTACTACTGGTAATGTTTCTAATACAGCTATTGGTGTTGTAAATGGTGCTTACTCTTCTTATGGATTCTCTTATAATGCAGACAACGTAGTAACTTTCTTTATTAACGATCGTGCAGTTGCTAGTCTTCCTTGTAATTCACTAGTTAATTCACCTAATGTTAATCTAGCCGTTACCTTTCACATTGGTAATGGTAGTGCAGTTTCTAGAAACTTTACTCTTGATTATATCTTTGCTGCTAAGGAGAGATAATCATGGTTAGAATTATTGTAGATGGGCCTAGAAATGCTGTAGTGCTATTTACAGCACCTGCGACACTTGTTATTGCAAATCTCTTAGGTTCTCCAAGTCGAGTTACTATTCAAAGACTCTGGTATGACATGGGAGGGATTGCTGATGGGGCTATCTCTTGGGTAGCAACTGCTAATGTTTTAGCATGGCGATGCACAGGTGTTTATCATCATGATTTTGAGGATTTTGCCGGAATTACTAATAATGCTGGTGTTGGAGTTAATGGTAATATAATAGTCACCGCAGGAGTTGGAACTTTTTCTCTAGCAATGAAGTTAAAGAAACATTGAGGTGATCTATGGCAGTTTCAGTTTCTAACACTGCGTATGGTATCATTCAAGATGCTATGTATGATGCTGGGCTTTTACAAGAAGGAGAAGACCCTAATAGTGAACAGCTTTCAATTTACATGAGAAGGCTTTGTGATATTATTAACTTGTGGCAAACTGATGGAATCAAGTTGTTTTTGTTAAGGGAGATTACCATTCCTCTTATTGCTAACCAAGCTGTTTATACTGTTAATAACCCTGTTGGAGTTTTTCCTAGAAAACACCTTCAAGTAATTCAAGGCCGTATCGTTGCTCCGGCACCATCGACTTCTATTAGAGTTATTAACCCTATTAGCTGGCAGCAATGGAATACTTTACAGAGAAACCCAGGGATTATTACTGGTTACTTAGTTGACAAACAACAAGATTCTCTTGTTGTTAGCTTTTGGCAGACTCCTACAGCTACAGAAGCTCTAAACTCAGTAGTTCTCTTAGTCCGCGCTCAAGCTAATAATCCTTTTAATCTTGAGAGTAATGTACTTTTTCCCCAGGAGTGGAGAATTGCTTTGCGTTGGGGTTTGGCAGATGATATTTGTACTGGACAGCCACAAGCTATTATGGATAGATGCCAACAGCGTGCTTTGATTTACAAAACTCAACTTGAAGATTGGGATGTAGAAGACGCTGAAACTACTTTTGCTCCTAATCTTCGTGGAAGCTATAACACTGGAGCTTTCCAATGAGTCAAACCCAGTATCAAAGTATGCAAGTACCTACGAGACTTCCTCTTGTAGTTGCTACAGCTAACCGGAACTTCAGTTTTACAAAGGACTCCAGATTAGTTAATTGTTATATTGAGACTAATGAAGAGGGAGAACTTTGGATTTACAAGCGACCTGGTCATAGAGTTTTCTATGCTGCCGCAGATTCTCCAGGTCAAGGGAGTTATTTCTGGCGAGGTAACTTTTATCATATAGCGAATGGTACTATATCCAGAAATGGAGTAACTTTTGGGCCACTTCTAAATATCCCTGGTGGAGTTTATCATTTTAGTGAAACTCTTGGAGCTAGGCCCAGGTTGGTTTTTAGTAATGGTGCAGAAGCCTATGCAACTGACGGAACTGTTGTTAGTGCAACTCTACGTTCAATTAACATAAACTTTCCCGCAGCCACTGTTAAAGGAATTGTCTATTTGAATGGCGCTACCTATGTAATGGATGTGCATGGGCAGATTTGGGGCAGTGCTATTAACTCAGTAGACTTAGTGGGAGATTGGAGCGCCATTAACTTCATTAGTTCTCAAGCTGAACCTGACCCAGGAGTTTTCTTGGGAAAACAACTGGTTTACTTAATTGCCTTTAATCAATGGTCAACTGAAGTTTTCTTTGACGCAGGGAATCCTCTTGGATCACCTTTAGGCCCGGTACAGGGCTCTAAGATTAGTTTTGGTTGTGCTGCCGCTAATAGTGTTCAACGAATTGATGATAAGTTGTTATGGATTAGTTCTACTAGATCTGCTAGTGTTCAAGTATCTATGTTAAATCAACTTAATCATCAAGTAATCTCAACAGAGGCTATTGATAGATTAGTTCAATCTTCTAACTTGCAACAGGTACAATCCCTGCAGTTAAAAATTGACGGTCATAACTTTTATATTTTATCCTTACTAGATATTAGATTAACTTTGGTTTATGATATTCAGGAGAATCTATGGCATCAATGGACTGGGCCAGATGGTCGTCATTTTCCTTTTCTGAGTTATGGTCATGCGGGTAGTAGACACTTAATCCAGCATGAAAGTAATGGAGATATCTATGAGATTAGTACAAGATTCTTCTCAGATATTGGAAATGACGGAGTTACTTTGATGCCAATTATCTCAGATATTTACACTCCAAACTTTGATGCTAATGTTAGGAGGAATAAACAACTATCTGCTATGGAGTTCATAGGAGATCAAACTCCTGGTAGCATACTCGAAGTTAGTAATAGTGATGATGACTACCAAACATGGTCTAATTTTAGATTAGTCGACTTGAGCTATAAACGTCCAAGGTTAATTAACTGCGGAACATTTAGACGTCGAGCTTATAATTTTCGGCATCGTTCTAACACTCCATTGCGACTTCAGGCTGTAGAACTTCAATATGATCTGGGAACTTTATAAGGGCTGTCCAAAATTGGGACAAAGATAATGACAATTATAGTAGAATCCAGACTACCACCTGTTCCGCAATTAGTAGCCCCTCTGGTGGACTTTCAAGGGGTTACTAAAGAACAGTCACTTAAGGCAAG
>QLTX01000087.1 GCA_018725175.1 Candidatus Psychracetigena formicireducens | reverse complement strand
TCTCCCTTCCCGCAGGGCAGGCTCTAAGACAAGACCAATGGCATTACCATATCGTTCAATATCCTCTGGCGTCACCACAATAACATCTACCGGACAGCCAGCCCCGATCAAATTCATGTAGATAGTTTGAGCCAGCCACCGTCGATGCACCCCCGCTTTCACAACCAGCAAATCTACATCGCTATTCGGTCCCATCTCGCCTCGGGTAGCGGAGCCAAAAAGGATGATTTTGTCTGGCTGTGCCACATCTACAATACGTTGGATGATTCCCTCCAGAACCTCTGAGGGCACTGCTGCGCCCTTTGTTTTCTGAGCTTTACCCGTATTCATCTCTATGTGCCTCCTTTTAAATTCCGTGATGGGTAATTGGTAATGCGTAATGGGTAATCGGTGATGGGTGATTCGTGATTATCTAACAAGGGCAATCTTTTATCTTTCTCAGAGAGAATAACATCCTTTATTTTGTCAATGGGCCACTCAATCCCAATAGTTCTATCATTCCAGATAATGCCAATCTCATCATCCGGCTTGTAGAAATCAGTGCATTTATAAATTACTTCTGCTTCCTTAGAAAGAGTTAGAAACCCATGAGCAAAAGGTGGTGGTATATAAAGCTGTTTTTTATTCTCTTTAGAAAGTTCCAAGCCGAACCATTTTAGAAAGGTGGGAGAATCTTTTCGTAAATCTACTGCCACATCAAACACTGTGCCTCTAACTACTCTGATTAGTTTTCCCTGAGGGTAGTTAACCTGGTAATGCAAACCTCTTAAAACACCTTTATTAGATTTAGAATGGTTATCCTGGACAAAGATAATGTCTAATCCTGCCTCTTTAAAATCTTGATAGTTATAGGTTTCCATAAAAAAACCACGGCTATCCTTAACCAGGTAAGGTTCTATGACATTTAAACCTTTTATGAAAGTTTCGGTAAAACTAAATTTTCCCATATTGACCAATATGCCATTGGATGGTGGTTTTCAAAGATTCCTTAAAATCGAAGATTGGTTGCCAGCCAAGTTCATTCTGAATTTTATCAAAGTTTAGTGAATATTTTTTGTCGTGCCCTGGTCTATCTTTAACAAAAACAATAAATCTCTTATACCAATCCCTCTCCATACCCAGTTCTTCTGCCAAAAGTTCGCATAATAAGTAAACAAGTTCAATATTATTCCATTCATTGTCAGCGCCTATGTTATAGATTTCACCGGGTTTACCACTATGAAGGACTATATCAATAGCCCGGCAATTATCTTCTACAAATAACCAATCCCTGACATTAAGCCCATCACCGTAGATGGGAAGACCTTTACCTAACAGGGCATTGTTTATTAGTAAAGGTATAAGTTTTTCGGGATATTGCCTTGGTCCAAAATTATTGCTGGAGCGAGTGATAAGCACGGGAAAGTCATAGGTGTTAAAATATGCCTTGCAAAGTAAATCGGCTCCAGCTTTTGAAGCCGAGTAGGGATTATTAGGCAGTAATGGTGATTGTTCGGTAAATTTATCGGTACTACTCAGGGGTAAAGACCCATAAACTTCATCGGTACTTATTTGTAGAAATTTGGCAGATGCTAATTTATCTTCTTTCCAGAAAGTCCTGGCACATTCCAGAAGTATCTGAGTGCCGTAAACATTGGTTTTTACAAATAATTCAGGTCCTTCTATACTCCTATCCTCATGGGATTCAGCAGCAAAGTTGATGACATAATCTGGGTTGTATTGCTCAAATACATTTTCCATAGCCTCTTTATTAGCTATATCTGCTTTCACAAAGACATAATCGGGATATTCATCCACTCCCAGAAGATTATTAAGGTTACTGGCGTAAGTGAGCTTATCCACATTAATAATCCGGTAAGTTGGATAGGTTTTTTTAAGGTGGTGAATGAAATTAGAACCAATAAAACCGGCTCCTCCGGTAATTAATACAGTGTTATTACTCATCTTGTCAACACCTTCCTGTTAGTTAGTAAAAAATCTTTTAGGGCTATTTGCCATTCTCTCATAAGATTTAAGTTTTTGAGGTTCAGGTGGTAATTCTCCAGCACTGAATAAGATGGTCTTTTAGCCAGAGCTGGAAAATCTTCGGTTTTTGTCGGTTTTATATCAACTTTAATTTCAAGAATCTCAAACAGTTTAACTGTCAGCTGATACCAGTTAGTTACTCCCCTGTTAACCGCGTGAAACAGTCCAACCTCATTGTTTTTAAGCAGGGACACAGTTTGTTGAACCAGGTCTTGGGTATAGGTTGGACAACCGTATTGGTCTTCTACTATTTTTAGGTGCCTGCCATTTTTATAATGGTTTAACACTGTTTTTATAAAATTCTTCCCCTGGATAGTTGACAATTTTATAGACAAATATTGCCTTTCATATTTCCAGCGACCATAGACTGCTGGGTTAAACCAAGATTCAAGATATTTAAAGATGCATTCCAATCAGCATCCAGAGTGCAGTCACAATTCCTACACTTAAATATCTCACCATTCCTGTTTAGCTTGTGAACAAACCCACAACGAGAGCAGGTTTGTGATGTCCAAGCAGGAGCAATCATCTGACAATGGACGCCATCTACTTCAGATAATTGTTGTATTCTGCTTATCAATTTAGAATAAGTCCATCTCTGAAACTTACTCCGGAATTGCTTATTTAATCGTTTTTCTTTCTTTGTGTTTTTCTTAATATCCTTAATATTTTCAAGCACAATAACTTTCTTATCATTTAGGGGGAATTCTTTGACTGTTTTATTGATGTATTCATCCCTTTCCTTTAACGCTCGTTTAAACGCTTTTGAACCTTGTTGTTTTCTTTGAATCTTGTTCATTAAAGGTTCAATTTCTTTACCATACTGGTTACCATTGCTATCAACCATAAGTTTCTTTATTCCTGTATCAACCCCTATAACCTTACCAGATTCTTTTGTTTTTGGAGTTTCTTTCTCAAAAGTTAATAGTAGAAACCACCCATTATCTCGTTTTTGTAATCTTCCTCCATTTACTAATTTCCAGTTATTAAAATATTTATTGGCATAGTCATAAGATTTGAAAGGAATTAAAATAGGTTTTCCTTTATTTAAAGTAGCAATTTTTGCCCAATAATCAAAGGAATTTTCACTTTTTTGTATTTCAATAAACCGATAGTCCAGGATCATTGAACCTCTTAAAACAGGTTTTTCACCTTTTTTCTTATTCCTACACCATGATTTAAATATCTTGAAAGCCTGTCTTTTAGCACACTGACGATAACGACAGGATAAAGGAGATCTTAGGGATTTAAGATAAGTCTCTGATAACTCTTGCTTATTAAAAAGGCTTGTCGTAAAGATGTTGACAGTCCTAATGTATTCAGCATACAACTTTTCTAATGCCAGAATCTTATCAGCATTTCCTTTATTAAGACTAAATTTAAGACTTCTTTTCAATCTGCAACTCCTTTAACAACTGTTCCGTTTTTCTTCTACTTCTCCTTAATCCATAAAGCCTTGCACAAAAAGAAGTAATTATTGAAACAAAATCTTGCATCAAATCATTTTTATCGTTTTGTGACTCGTTTATAACCTCAATCTCCATTCCTGATTCTTCAAATAAAACTTTAAGATAGTTAAATCCAAACCTTGTTAATCTGTCTTTATGCTCCACAACTATTTTAGAATAATCTTTTCGTCTTAAAACTTTTTCAAGTAGTTTTCTGTTATCATTTACTCCTGACCCGACTTCTTTGACAACATCTGCTATTATTATACAATTATAACAATATATATGCAGCTATTCCTAAATAGACAATTATTCCTACAACATCCACTATTGTGGTGATAAAAGGAGACGAGGTTAAGGCTGGATCTACTTTTATGGCTTTAAAAAAGAAAGGCAATAAAGTCCCGGTAGTAGTAGCCAGAGTAGAAATTATTACCAAACTCATCCCTACGGTGAAGGCAATAGCTATATCTTTTACTAACCACCAGCTCCAGAGGAAAGATAATAATCCCTTCATAGTACCTAGAATAAGGCCTGTAAAAGACTCTCTTAACACTACCCAAAGAACATCACTACTCTCTATCTCCTTAAGTGCCAAACTCCTTATGACCACGGTGGAAGATTGCGAGCCAATGTTACCACCACTATCAATTAGAAGTGGCATAAAGGCAGTCAATACTACAAAACTTGCTAACATTTCTTCATAACCTGCGACAACCTTGATGGTTATAGTGTTGACAACTAATAAAATTAATAGCCACATCACTCTTTTAGCAGCCACCGATAGTACATTAGAACGAAAATAGCCTTCTTCTATTACTCCCACTGCACCCATCTTGTAGATATCTTCGGTGGCTTCTTCCTGAACTACATCTACGATATCATCTACAGTTATTATACCTACCAGGCGTTTTTCTCTATCCACTACGGGAAGGGCTATGAAGTTGTATTTCTGCATAACAGAGGCTACTTCTTCCTGGTCATCATCAGTATTAACGGAGATAACCTCTTTAAACATGATGTTGCTTATACATTCATCTGGGTCGGCAGTTACCATATCCCTTAAGGATACGACTCCTTTAAGGGTTCTCTGTTCGTCTATGACATAGCAGTAGTAAGAGGTTTCTTTCTTAAGCCCTATTTTACGGATACGGTTAAGGGCTTGAGATACTGTTACATTCTCTTTAAGGTCCATGAACTTGGGGGTCATCATACGACCGGCAGAGTTTTCCTGGTAGCCTAACAGTATAGCGGTAGCTTCTTTTTCTTGGGGACTTAAGAGAAGGAGCAGTCTCTTAGTTACTTTAGCTGGTAGTTCTTCCAATAACTCTGTTCTATCATCAGGTTCCATTTCCTCAATTAACTCTCTAACCTTAGCTTCAGGGAAGGTTAAGAGGAAAGCTTGCTGGGCTTCAAACTCCATGAACTCAAACACTTCAATGGCTACATCTTTCCTGAGTAGTCTAAACAGTACCACCCTTTCTTCTTGAGGAAGCTCATGGATGATTTCGGCAATGTCTGCAGGGTTAAGGCTTTGTAGAGTGCGTTTAAGGGTAAGGAAGCTCTTTTTCTCAAGAAGTTCTTTTATCTGCTCAAGCAGGGAAAGGTTTTCATCCATGGTTTAGACCTCCTTATGGTTATAAGAATTAAAAATAGGTTAAGAAGCGTATTCATTATATAAGAAGAATATAAGCAGCGATGCTCAGGTAAACTATCACCCCGAGGATATCAACCACGCTGGTGATAAAAGGAGATGAAGTCAGGGCTGGGTCTACACCTAAGGATTTGAAGATGAAAGGTAAGATTGTTCCTGTGGTGGTGGCAATGGTGGAAATAACCAACAGACTCATCCCAACAGTTAAGGATAGCATCAAATTTCTTTCCAGGATAAAACTCCAGATGAAAGCTGCCGAACCCATTAGTAAACCAATTAACAATCCGGTTAAAATTTCCTTGGAAACCACCCAGAAAGCATCTTTGGTCTTAATCTCCTTAAGTGCCAAACTCCTTATGACCACAGTGGAAGATTGTGTGCCAATGTTGCCACCGCTCCCGATAAGTAACGGTATAAAAGCGCTCAGTATGACTACTTGGGATATAACATGCTCATAGCCTATGATTATCCTGCTGGTTATGGTATTGATACCTAATAAAATTAATAGCCACATCATCCTCTTGGTAGCCACCGATAGTACATTAGAACGAAAATAGCCTTCTTCTATTACTCCCACTGCACCCATCTTGTAG
>QLTX01000086.1 GCA_018725175.1 Candidatus Psychracetigena formicireducens | reverse complement strand
AACATTAACAGTATTGGAATCTACATCCTGGGTTCTTCTCAATTCCCATACCGAACGGGCATAATTATAAAAGTAGACTGAGCCAAACGGAGAATCTGGGTTTTGCTTAGAAACATGACTTATTAGTAATACCGTGCATCCAGTAGTTCTTAACGAGTTAAACATAGCAATAGCCTGGTCGGGGTCTTTCATAACTCCACCGCAAGCAGCCGCTATACTGTCGACCACTACATATTTTATATGGTGGGTATCCACCTCCCTTCTTATTCTATCTATGTCATCTTTTATAGGAAGTATACACCTTCTATACTTAGGATATACATTATAAGGCAGGTCTAGTCCATATTTTAATCTGCTTGCTTTCTGTTCTATTTCATCAACATTAGTCTCCCAGTCCAATATCAAAGTATTATTTTGTTTAACAATATGACCATGCCCATTTAACCCTCCATGTATTAAAAGAGCTGTATACAGGGCGAGTGTGCTCTTACTTGAACCACCCTCTCCGTATATAAGAGTGGGTTGGCATTCCGCTATTAACGGGTAGATTAAATAATTTACCTCTTTTATATCCTCCAACCTACCTATGTCTGTTACTGGAGTGCCCTCACGCCAAGATTCTATCGCTAATATAAAAGACTTTTCTAAAATAGATTGCCATACTTCTTCCCCTAAGGGAAACTTTCTCTGGATAGATTTAGATAAAATCCAAAGATCTCGGGGCATTAATAAATTAATATTAGTCAAATGTAGTTTCTCATTGTTTCTATCCATAGTAGACAGTATCTCCACCTCTGCTGTTATTCTTTCTCCAGCATCTTTTACATTTCTAATATTTATTTTTACACCGCACTCCCAATTAATCGTGAATAAATGTGGCTTAACACTAATTTCGTATTTCATACAACTCAACCCCCATTTTTTTCTCTACTGTTTGATATATTTTTATTACTCTATTTTTGGAGATACCGAAGAAGCGTCCAATTGCCTCAAATGGTATTCCTTTTTTTCTTAACCGGTAAATAAAAAAGTTACGTTCTACACATTCCTTAGAAGAGGATGGTCTCTTACCTGTTTCTCCCTTTTTCATTTATTGGACAACCTTATCAGACAAACAACTTTCTATAAATACTAAAAGCATTGAGTCAGTAATATATTCTTCTTCAAACTCCAATAGTCTACGGAGCAGACACCCTATATCAATTCTATAATTTTTTAAGGCGGATATTAGTTCGCTTACTTTATATTTCTGCATCTGACTTACACATAAATTCTTCCATTTTATCCCACTGAAAAATCTTTTTATATTTATGAGAGTAAAAACCCTGTTTTCCTACCACCACATTGTCTAATATTGTAATATGTATTTTTTTCGCTATGTAATTAAATAACTTCATTATTTTAAGGTCTTCAGGAGAGGGGGTGGGGTCTCCAGTAGGATGGTTATGCACTACTAACATAAATATTGTTCCGTTCTCTATAACTTTTTTAAATATGTGGTTGGGATGAGTTATAGAAGCAGTTGTAGAGCCTATGGATATAATCTCTCTTTCTATTAGTTCGTGAGCACTATTTAAATGAGCGACGCACACTATTTCTTTGTCTATATCAACTAAGTCCTTAAAGTAAAAAATTGCTTTTAGGTGTTCGTCTAATTTTATATCGCTTCGCTTAACAGTAGTTAAGCACATCACTAGAGGGAATTTTTTCATAAGGCCTCCTATTCCCCTTCGTTTAATAAGTCAATAAAATTTTCGGGTGATGGCACTTCGTTATCAGACGGAGGAGCTGGTGCGTATTTTAATATAAATCCTTCACCAAGCACCTTTAACTCAGAAATTAAATCACTACCCTCGGCCTTAGTTAAACTATCTATGTCTCTTCCATATATATATTGTATTGCAGCAGCGAAAGCTGGTTTTTCTATGTTGAACTGACTACACAAACCTTTGATGTAACCTACCTGCTTAGAAGTTATTGCGTTGGAATGAGGAGTGGCATCCTGATAAACACCTGTATTATAGTCGCCTTGTGTTTTTAATGGTGGGATTGATTCCTCTTTTGGAATTATAACCATTGTTTCATCGCTAATTTTAACACTCCCCTTAAGTATCTCTTCAGAACCAGGCTGTTTTTTATACCATGTAGTAACAGTTTTGTGTTTCTTCTCGTTCCATTCCTCTCCACTATAAGCATATTTGCTTATCCATCTAACAGCGAATTCCTTATCCCACAATTCTAGCGAAATACCTATACCTTTACATAACCTCATTAGGGAGTTAGATTTCGCTCCTTCACAGGCATCAGTCCAAGACATACCTGTAGCATCTCCGAAATATTCTTGTTCACCAAAGGCAAAACCTGCTACAATACCTTTTATAACTAACCAGAAACCCCAAACCACATATTTTTTATATCCGTCTGTATGAATTTTTGGCAGCAAATTAGGTATTAATGCCCATCCTATGCCAAAAGCTTTTCTTAGCCTTGTTGCGTAAAATATCCATGGTAAATATATTAAACCATCTGGGCGTATCAATATTTCATTCTCATCTACGGGTGCATATAAAATACTCGTTTGCTCCGGCGTTAACTCAATACTTCCAACTTTACTAACTTCCTCCCAACCTATGGTTAATTTTGATAATTTATCCACTGTTGGAACACTTTCTTTATTAACTAAAACACTTAGCTCATTTTTGTCAACTTGTTGCTCTTCATTCATTTGTGCTCTCCTTAAATTTTATACTTTTATTCATTGATTTTACACCAACATATTTATAACTATCTGTCTGCGGAGCATACCATTCAAACTCATACTCACCATCGGCGTCTATAAATATTCTTTTTAATTCATACAATATATTATTGTATAAAAGTTTATCATAGAGCCTCCAATTATGCCACTCATTAATTTTTTCATAGCTACACATTTTATTTCTTTGGTTTTTTCCCAGACATTTCGGCACCACTCAGTATAGCACACTTTCCTTCGTTTGTCAAGTCCTCCAATAAATTATATATGTTAGAGCGTTCTCCCATAAATTTTACAAAATATCTCTTCGGGTCATTGTCTACTCTTTTTATTATATAAAAGATATTATGTAAAGCTGCTTTTTCTTTAATAACTTTTTTCGGTATTACCTTCTCTACCACACTGCACTTTTTTACTATTATGTCCGCCACATTGTTAGGGCAACACGCTTTATACACTGCTTCCCAATAAGATTTTACATTAGGATATTTATTCTGAAGCTCTATATTTTTCTCTAACATTTTTAAATCATCTAAACGTTCCATTTTTTCTCCCTACATACTAAAATGAATATCTTTTCTCGTTCCGTCAAGCCTTACTCTTACGGTCCCCTGCTTGACTGCTGAGTAGCCTAATCGTTCTCCATACTCTGAGTTAACAAAACAACCGCTACTTATAAAGGTTCGTTTCCTTTCTATAATCTCGCCATCCCGATTATCCCTAGGTATTTTTACGATGTCCTGATAGCCCACAGTGAAGTGGCTATGGCTTGTTATATATACATCAAATAACGGGAAGGTGGTTGAGACTAACCCCATATTGTTAACCTTTGACCCCTTAGTTCTGCCAGCCCCCCAGCCGTGAGTAGTGTAAAGATGGTAGTGTATAGTTCTACCCTTATAGTCCCTACCGAAACTTAACTTTACCAATACCGAAGTTCTATCATATTTATCAATTATATTTAGTCTCTGACAGAACTCGTGAACAATATCAAACTGTGTTTCCTTCCGCAACTTCCTATCGTGGTTGCCCTCAGTGACCCCCAGTATTAAATCTTTATAGGGATAGAATATATCTACCGCTATGTCTAATTGTTCATTAGGGTTGAGCATATCTGCATCTTCTCTACCTGCTACATCAGACAGGTTAAAGATGTCGCCATTCAAAATTATCCTGGCGTCTTTTTCTCTTACCCACTCCAGATAACCTCTTAATTTTTTAATGTTGGTAGTAGGGTCGCCAAAATGGGTGTCTGATAACGGTAGGATATACATTCTTTTTATATCTGGACTATACTTATATGATAAATATTTCACTATTTATCCTCCTTTCTTACTCCTAATTTATCAAAAACAAGATTGTTAAAAATTTCCATTGTTTCTTTTATCAACCTATCTCGTTCTTTTTTGAGTAGTTTTTTCTTCTTACAATTAGGAACAATAGTTTTTTGTTCATCATTTTTCTCTCTGTGTAATAAAATTGTTATTAAGGCGTAGTTAGCAAGGTCTATTAGAGTATCCTCAAATTTTTCATCGTCAACTTCAGTTGTCCACTTCTTACAATATTCATATATTCTTGACATCTTATCAGACATCCTGATTACGCCACCTACCACTGGGGCAACACCCACCCTTTCTGCTAACTTAAAATTAGATAGTGGGTCTTCATCGGTAGTATAGTCTTGATTTTTCTTGGAGACAATACAATTCATCTTCTGGGTCAGTAATCCAAATTCCATTTGAAATAATTTTCTTTTGCTTGTAATAACTGGCTTTGTATCACTCATTACTTTCTTCTTTACTTTTTCTACCTCAACAAGCGTTCCTTGGTCTGGAACAAATCTATTACTCATTATTTACCTCCTTAAACAAATTTGTTTCATTTGCTAATCTAATAGTAGCCATTCTACAATACTCTGGGTTATTATCTATCCCTATATATTGCCTGTTTAGTTTTTTAGCCACCACACAAGTTGTTCCCCATCCAACAAAAGGGTCAAGAATAATATCTTCCTGGTAGGTATATAACTTTATTAGTCGGTAAGGCAACTCTTCTGGGAAGGGAGCTGGATGCCATCTATTTGTTTCAGGTATCATATACCAGCAATTCGTAGTAAACTGAAGAAACTCCTCTGCTGTAATATCTATTTTAGTTTTATCGCCCACTTTTTTATGGGTTTCCTTGTCCATTATAATAATAAATTCGCTGGCATCTCTTAAATAGGGTAAGGAGGGCGATCTCCAGCTTCCCCAGGAGGTTGATTTACCTGGTATTCCCCCACCCTTCATCTTTATCCAACAAATCCATTCCCTTTCTAAAAATCCTATTTCTCGCATAAGCAAAACAAAGTCTAAAGAAAGATAAGCCGGTCTACTCTTGGTTGACTGCATAATTGTGCTGGGTAAATTTATACCAATCCTTCCTCCGCTAACTAACACCCGGTAACATTCCCCGAGAACTTCTTTCATATAGTTTAAGTAATCTGAATAGTATTGTCTATCATCAGAACCATAGGGCATACCTACATTGTAGGGAGGGGAGGTAATTACCATATCAATAGATTTATCAGGAATACTCCTCATCAGCTCCAAACAATCCCCTTGATAAACCTTATTTACTTCAAGCATCGTTAATCTCCATTAGTTCAATAGCCTCAACTGGAATTTTGCCTTCATATACCCACCATTTAATACTATCTATATTAAGCTTATGCAGCTTATGAAGAGAAAGATTATTTGTATTAATTCTCAGCACTCTTCCCTCCTCAAACATCATTACCCACTCACATAACCAAACTATCGGTATTGCCCGTAATTCTATCGGTAATATATTTTTCCATTCCTCCGGTATATAAGGTTTCAAACCACGAGTTAATATCTTTTTAACAACTTTTTGGATTGTAGATTTTTTATCATCATAATTACCTAAAACCTTGTGGTATAAATATTTTGGGTATTTTTTATTCATCTTACGGCTCAGGATACTCCATACTCCTCACCTATTATCTTCATTCCAATCA
>QLTX01000085.1 GCA_018725175.1 Candidatus Psychracetigena formicireducens | reverse complement strand
TTCTTCACTGTAACCTTTAATATGCTCTGAAGATATTCCTTCTTTATTCAATAGATAATCAAGCAGTATTCTGGTTCCTGCTCCCCTTTGCCTGTTTACAAACCTGATATCATCACGAATCAAATCCTTAATTTCCCGGATATTTTTAGGATTACTTTTCTTTATCAGAAAACCCTGTTCCCGATAAGTTAGATTAACCAACACTGATTTAACCTTAAGTTCTTTTAATAGGTGATAATTATAATCACCGGTTTTTTCATCAAGAACATGCATACCACAGATATCTGAAAGCCCTCGGGAAAACATATTAAACCCGCTTAAGCTCCCCACAGATAATAATTTCAGGGTTAGTTCCGGGCTCTCTCTTCTAAGATAAGTATTTAGAATTTCTAAAGCTAAATCCTGGCTTCCAGAAATAACCGTGTTCCCTTTTAGAAGGACACTGTTATATTCCTGATTAATCATACTTACCAAAACCTCTTCCCCTTCAACCAGACCTTCGCTGTTTTCGGGTATTTCCACCAGACCATCAGCCAGGACTAAACTGCTTAATACTCCAGCGCCCCGGGGTAAAGGGTAAGCAAAAAAAGTATCCTGTTTATTTCTATAAGATAGAGCTACTCTTAAAAACTCCCTCACACCTACTTCCTTGAACACTTTCCTGGCAAGTATTGCTTTAATTACAGGTGAAACCGAGCACTTACCGTTATTATAACTGTCCAGAAGCGGTTTCAAGAACAGATAAGAAACAATAAAGGCTGAAACAGGATAACCGGGTATGTTAATAACAGGCTTATTCTGCACCAGGGCTAAAGCCACCGGTCTTCCTGGCTTAATGGCTACTCCCTTTATCAGTAATTTACCCAGGGAGTTTAAAACCTCTGGCACCAGGTCTTTTAAGCCTTTGGAGGAGCCAGCAATAAGTAAAAGGATGTCCACCTCCTGAATAGCTTTCTCCACGCCCTTGCTCAACTCGGCTTCTTTATTAGGTAAAGGGGGGTATTTAATTGGTGTACCTCCCCAACTATTAATTAAGGCTTCCAGCATCGGGGTATTAGAATCAATAATTTCCCCCACCTTAAAACTTTCCTTAGTATGAGAAACTATTTCATCACCAGTGGGGATAATCCCTACTTTTAATTTTTTCAGAACAGCAATTTCTTTAATTCCTGCCTGGGCTAACAAACCAATATGTTGAGGTTTTATTAATTCCCGGGTATTTACCACAACCTGGCTTTCAAAAATATCCTCACCAATTTGCCTGACCCCGGAGCCTGAGTTAACTGATTTATTGATTTCAAAGTAATTTTCACTCTGAGAAAGAATATGCTCTACCGGTATAACTGTATCCATTCCTGCAGGAATGGGGTCACCAGTATTAACCTGGATTGCTTCAACCTTTTGTTTCAGTTTTATAGGATAAGATTCTCTGGCTCCCATAGTGGAGGAGGCACTAACCGCTATCCCGTCTAGGGCTGATTGGAGATAAAAGGGGTTGCTTATCTTTGCTTTTACCGGTTCTACAGTTATTCTCCCCAGAGACTGCTCTATGGGAATAGCTTCAGCTCCTAAAGGTAATCTCACTTCCTCAAACCAGGTTTTAAGGGCTTCTTCCAGGTAAGCGTAGGTTGAAGAGGGCTTATTTTTCATAGTAGTAAAACCTCTACCTCAACACCCTCCTCCAGATTCTCCATATTTTCGGGTACTTTGACCAGTCCATTGGCTTTCACCAGAGTAGAAATAAGTCCTGATTCTCCAGGAATTGGTTCCACCACAACTCTTCCTTTCTCCAGGAAAAGGTTTACTCTTATATATTCCTCCAGTCCCAGACGAGATATAATCCTCTTTTTTAGGAAACCGCGGGCAGTTAGTTTTAGTGGTTCATCCTGCCTACCCCCTAAAAAACGCAGTATCGGTAAAGCGATAAAGGTAGCGGTAATAAAACAGGAAGCCGGGTGGCCAGGAAGCACTATGATTGGTATATGGTTAGTTACTCCCAGAAGGGTGGGTTTTCCCGGCTTAATGGTAAGTCCGTGTGCTATGATGCCTGGATTACCCATACGGGTTAAAACCGTTGACATCACATCACGGGTGCCTTTAGAAGTTCCCCCACTGACTACGATAGCGTCAAAATTCAATAAATCCTCTTTTAACCTGTTTTCTACTTCTTCTTCCCTATCAGGTAAAATTCCTCTTATCATAGGTAAAAAACCATTAATTTCAAAAAGGGATGAGAGAGTATAAGAGTTTAAATCACGGATTTTGGGTGGTTGCGGATGGACATCCAGGGGGACCACTTCATCGCCACTTCCAAAGATGGCTATCTTCACCTTATTATACACTTCAACCTCCCCGACGCCGGTAAATGCTAATAGCCCGGCTTCCTGAGGCCTGATTAGAGTTCCCCTGGCTATAATAAGTTCTCCCTTTTTATAATCTTCACCTTTAAGGATACTGTTTTCGCCAGAAGCAATCGTTTCCTGGACCTCCAGAAACTGACCGGAAACTTCAGTTTTTTCCACCATAACCACGGCATCTGCTCCCTCAGGAAGCATGCCTCCGGTAGGCACATAGCAGGTTTCCCCTGAATGACATTTAATAGTAGGGGCTTCGTTGATGTTTATACTACCTATTAAGTTTAGAAGAACTGGTGATTGCGCGCTGGCTCCCCGGGTATCCTTAGCTCTAACAGCATAACCATCCATGGTGCTTCTGGTGAAAGCTGGAATATCGTCTGGAGTAAAATAATCCCGGAAGCATACCCGACCACCAGCACTGCTTATGGGTACGGTGTCAACCTTAACCGGTTTAAGATAATTTAGAATTATATTCAAAGAATCCCTGATAGTAGTTAATTGTAAATATTCCATATGCTATTTTAACATTAGAGAGAGGAAAGTTAATAAAAATAGTTTAATAATAGGTTTAAGTTATAACAAATACCCTGTTTTTCCGCTTTCTTTGGCTTTATTACCTTAAATAGCTAAATATTTAAAAAGATGGGTTTGCCACGTCGCCTTAACAGGCTCCTCACAAAGGCAATGGGGAAGAGATGAGACTGCCACGGGATTTCATCCCTCGCAGAGACAAGAAAAATGTCATTATGGAATGCTTTGGTATTTGTCCCCGTAGGGGGCAATCCAGAATTTCAGGTTTTAAGTCATTAAAAAGGCAGATCCCCGGTCAATCTGAATCGGGTTCAGGACAGGTCCGGGGAGACTAAGGTGGGGAGACCTTGCATCCCCCGATTAAGAATTTCGAGGGCAGGCAACTGTAGGGTGACAAACAAAGCCCGGGGAGACAACCTTTCTTTACTTGTTTCCCCAGCTATCTTTATATATTATTTCCTGTAGTGATAACCTGGGCCTGGGAGCTGGCTCTTCATCGGGGTATCCTAAAGTTAATACCTGAACTACCACATACTCTTCGGGAATACCTATCACCTGTTTAACCTGGTCTTGATGAAAGGCTCCAATAAAACAAGTACCCAGACCAAGTTCGGTTGCCTGTAAAACTATCTGGGTTAAAGCGATACTCAAGTCCACTGTTTGGGCAGTTATACCGCATCTCATAACCAGAGAAGGGTTTATCCCCACACCAGCAATCACCACCGGGGCTTCTCCTACAAACTTCTGGTTAGCACAGGCTGGAACGAGTTTTTCTCTGATTTCTTTATCGGTTACCACCACAAAACGCCAGGGTTGTAAATTTTTAGCTGAGGGTGCCAGCTGAGCTGCTTGCAGGATTTTTTCCAGAATATTATCGGGAACTTTATCCTCTTTATATTTCCTTACACTTCTTCTTTTAAGTATTGCTTCAGTTACTTCCATTTTTCACCTCATACCTGGTATTTTTCTTTAATATCCTTAATTCTATCAGAAGCTACACCAGAATTAATCATTCCAGAAGATAATTCTGACAATACCTTATTTATTTCGTCTTTAACAATTTTTGGGTTAGTATGAACTTTACTCTCAAACCCAGGTAATCGCTCTCTTTTTCCTATGAGTCCGTTAAGCAGTTCAGCCAGGCCTAAAATGATTAATATGACCGGCCAGTCTCTTCTGAAATTAAAAATAAAAATTCCCAGGTTAGCAAACCAGATAAAAACTCCTATAACTATAAGTAACAAGGCTTCGGTGGAAAATTCCTTTAGATAAAACCTCATTTTTTATACCTCCAGGTCTAACACTGGCTTAATTATCATAATTTTCTCTAATATTTTTGATTCTTTCCGAGGCTTCTACGGAATCTATTTTACCTTCTGCTAATTCGGACAGTACCTTTCTAATTTCACCCTTTTCTTTTTTTGGACGATGATTGAAATTGAAAAAACTACCAAAACCTAAAAATCTCTTTCTCCTACCAATTAATCCTTTTATAATCCAGTATAAACCTAACACTATTAATATTAGTGGCCAGTCTCTTTTAAACTCAAAATTAAAAAAGGTTACTTCTAAATTAGTAAGCCAGATCCAAACACCAATTATCACCAGTAAAAAAGCAGTAAACGAAAACTTTCTAATATATCTTGCCAAGTTAATACCTCCTTATTCTATCCAGATGTTAACCTTTTTACCTTCTCCGGTTTCCACATCCAGAACCTCGCCAATTTTTCCTTCACCTATTAATTCCATAATTTCCTCTATGTCAATATCTTCTTCCTCCAGGGCAATACGGGCTTGCTTGGGCAGGTGTTTGGAAACAAAAGTAAATATTCCCAGGGGTATTTTAAGGTTAACCTTATCTCCTGTAGGTGTATCTACTTTAATCCTTAAATATTTTCCCTCAGATTCTGATTTGGTTTTTACTCTCGGTTCCGCCTCCAGGGCTTCAATAAGTTTATCAGCATCTTCAGCGGTTATTTTTTTCTCTTCCACCATTTTTAGAATATTTAAAATCTCTTCTTTCAAATAATTTTAACTCCTTTCCTTTTTTATCAAGTCAGCAGCTACTCGGGAGGAAATCTCTCCCTTTTCCAGCTTCTTAAGTATTTCTACCCTGGATATCCTCTCCTCCTCATCAACTTCAATAGGAGTAAGTCCTAGTTTTTCAATTATTGCTTCCAGTTTACTTCTTACGGTAGGATAAGATATCCCTAACAACCTTTCCATCTCCTTGATGTTTCCTCGGGCTTGTAGAAAAAGCATTACAAACTCTTCTTCTTTTTCACCTAAATACTTCAAAGGAGAGGGAGTGAAACTGCCTTCTAACCTAACTTCACAAGAAGGACATTCCAACACTTTAACTTCCATTATAGAATCACATACCGGACAAAGTGGCAAACATTTAAGTTTTTTCATAACATATTAACCTTTTTAATTAATTATATTAATATATTTAATTTTGTCAAGGGGTTTGTGTAAATTATCATAATCATATTTTAAAACTAAATGATTTATTAATACTGCGATAAATCAGGATTAACTTTCATAAATTAGGTTTGATATATGTTAATTAAAATATGAAGTTTTGCCATTGTAACTCCGCGCCTATTGGAGATTAAATATGTATGTGAGATGTTGCGAACGAGCTGTTAGGTAAGTGCGAAGGCGTAAGTCGTGGAAATCGCATTTTTCTCCATCTTTTGTCATTACTGGCTCACGAAACGAGAGTGGTAATCTTATGTTTCCTTTTCCTCGTCATCACGAGCTCCGCGCCTATTGGAGATTGGTGAATAGGTGCGGGGCGTGGTGAACTCATTATTTTCCACTCCTGGAAGGGAGGGGATTGAGGGGAGGGTGACATTTTACTTCCCCTCACCCAGCCCTCTCCCTCTTCTTTGGAGAGGGT
>QLTX01000084.1 GCA_018725175.1 Candidatus Psychracetigena formicireducens | reverse complement strand
TAGTCGCTCTCTGCTGAAATCCTCATTTTATCCCCATCAACTTAATATTAGTAAGCCTATCAACATAGTAAAGTATACAGTATATTTTTTATTTTGTCAAGAAAAAATATTTATTTTTTTATGTTATTATGAATGGGCTAAATAACGAAAGGCACTTAGACTGGCTTTTGACCCTTCTCCGGCGGCAATAATTATCTGTTTCTCTGGCACATCCGTAACATCGCCCGCAGCAAAGATGCCGGGGATATTGGTTTCATTATAAGGGTTTACCCTGATTTCGCCAAATTGATTTTTTTCTACATCTTTTGCAAATTCGGAAGTTGGGATAAGACCGATTTCTACAAATACGCCTTCTACGGATAATGCCTCTTCTCTATCCTGCCTTTTTATTTTAATCCCGCTAACCATTCTTTCCCCGAATATTTTTGTTACCTGAGCATTATTTAAGACCGTTACAAATTTAGCATCTTCTACTTTTTCCCGCATTACCGCATCACCACCTAAAGTGGGAGTATTATTAATTAAATAAATCTGCCTGGCTATCTTAAGTAATTGCAGGGTAGCATCTAAGGCAGAATTTCCGCCGCCAATAACCGCAACATCTTTACCCGTAAACAGTGGCCCGTCGCAGGTAGCGCAGTAAGTCAGGCCTTTGTTCTTAAATTCTTTTTCTCCCGGCACATTCAGCTCTCTTGACCTTTTTCCAGAAGCGATGATTGCAGTCTTGGCTTCATAAGTATCTTTGTTAGTCTTCACCCAAACTTTATCTTCTTTCTTTTTAAGCTCTACGACCTCTTCGTTTTCCTTTAGGGTAATCTCAAATTTGTGCATATGTTCCTCAAACTTAGCTGCCAAATCCGGGCCAGTGATAAACTGATAACCGGTGTAATTCTCTATATCACCACTTAACGCTGCCTGTCCCCCGATATCTTTGGTAATCACCAAGAAATTCATTCTTTTTCTGGCAGCATAAACAGAGGCGGTAATCCCTGCTGGTCCTGCACCGATAATAATTAAATCATACATATGGGGGTATCCACTTGACTCACGTTACCACATGGTGTAATACATGCTGTTGTGGACGCCAATGATTTTTCAAGAACTTTGATGGAATTTGATGAATTTTTCGGTACAGAGGAAGCATGTTGGAGCTATTTGCTTCGTGTTCGCTGGCCGCATGGCTAAGGTGGTCCCTTACTGGCGTCTTGTCGGTCCCTCGGCACCAGATAGGCCATTGCATATTCAGTTTACGTGAGTCAAATGGATACCCCATTTCATACATTTTATAATCCCAGAGCCTCTTTTATTCTTTCTTTGTCAAAGCCGACAATAATTTTACCGTCGATATCTAAAACCGGAACTCCAATCTGACCAGATTTTTGGATCATCTCTTCTCCTGCTTGTTGGTTAACAGACACATCTACATCCTCATAAGTGATATTGTTGTCTTTTAAAAATTGTTTAGCACGAATGCAATAAGGACAGGTAGAGGTAGTATAAATCTTTACTGACTTTGCCATCTTGCTTCCTTAAAATTAAAAATTCTTTTTTAACTCCACCAGTTGCCTGAGATGACTTTGCTCCTGGCTAATCAATTCACTAATTACCTTTGGGTCATGCTCTGGCACTACCTTCTTCATCCCTTCGTAAAAAATAATGGAATCCTTCTCAAAGCCTATGCCTAAATCTACTGCTTCTTTGTCTGTCTTTATTTTTTGGGCGATTTCTTTACCTTTATTTTCTTTAGTAAACACATATTCAGAAGCAAAGGCATTCATATAGGCAAAATATTCTACAGGATAACTTTCAGGCGGCTGGTATTTTTTTACGGAATCCAATATCTTCTGAAAGACAACAATGTGTTTTTCTTCTTCACCTGCCAGATACCTAAATAGTTCTTGGACTTTTGCTTTCTTTGATTGTTTGGTTAGGGTATTATAAAAATCCCTGCCGTTTTTCTCAATCTGAATGCCCAATTCTACTACTTCACTTGCGGAAAAAATATTTCCCATAAGTTTAAGCTTCCGGTTTTATATGCCTTGGCATAAGGTCAACAATTTCTTTTACCTCTACTGCAATCAAATATTTTTGGTTTGGGCAAAAGTGCTTCCGGATGGTGCTGGATTCACTAAATCTCTACTTCACTCACCCAGTGGCCGTGAAGATTGCAGTTTTCCAGAACTAACAGTTTTCCAGAATTTACTTTCAAATGTATCCCCAAAACAGGATTGAGTTTCTCAGGGGTGAGATGGTAACGGCCAATAAATGCGCGGTCTAAATAGATATCCATATACATAATGTAGTGTTTTGTCTCCATAGGATGCAGAATCTCGCCGATTTTGATATTTGCATCCACGTAGCCTGAGCCCACCAAATCGCAAGTCTTGGTAATCTTAATCTGAGGAATATGCTTCTTTTCTAATTCGTTTAGGTTTTTCGAATCAACCGGTCTTTTAATCGCAGTATTGTCCATCTCAAACGCCTCTTTCTTTGCTCCACAGACCGGACATACATCGGGAGGCGAACCAAATGCTACATAACCACACTTACCACAGACAAATGTATCCATCTCCGTCTCCTTGATTTTTATTCTAATAAATCTTCAAACATATCCTCATGTTTTATCTCTTCTGACAAGATATGACCAATAAGTTGATAGGTAGCATGGTCTTTATCTTTAGTTTTCTCTGCCAATTTATTATAAACCTCAATTGCTCCTGCCTCGGCATCCAAGACAACCTTAATAATTTTGTCATAATCAGCCGTATCTTTGGGTGGCTTAGGGTAAGGGGCATTGGCATTCTTCTCTAATTCAATTGGGTTAGCTAAAGGAAGTCCGCCTAACTCCTGGATTCTGTCGGCAAGTTCACCGGCGTGTTCTTCTTCCTCCTTGGCAATCTTGGCTAAAAATTCACTTATATCCTCATAACCTTTACCGGTAACTGTTTTTGCCATATACCAGTAGGCATAATAAGCAAGCCACTCATCACAATAGGCCTTATTTAAATCCTTAATTAAATCACCCACATCAATCCCTACGATTTTTGTTCCTTGTTTACCCATTTTTTAGACCCTCCTTTCTTGTTTTAAGCAACTATTTCTTGGGCTTCATTTCATAACCACAACAGATGATATCGCAAGTATCCACACAACCGCAGACATTATCCACTGTAACCACCAAACCACAAGCATCACAGGTATAACGGCTACCTTTCTTTGCAGTTTTGGTTGCTTTTTTTGTCCCGCATCTCTTTGCCATTTGTATTCACCTCCTTCCTAAACTTTCTCAAACAAATCTTTACCTACTCCACATTGTGGACAAACCCAACTATCCGGTAAATCCTCAAAGGTAGTGCCTGGGTTTATACCGTTATCCGGGTCACCTTTTTGCTGGTCATAAATTGTCCTGGCTTCAAGATGTTGTTACCTGTCTGCGTGCCTGCCTGTGCCAGCACAGCAGACAGGCGAAGACGCACAGGCAGGCGGTATCCTATAGCCGTTCTTCTTTAGTTTATAGCCTTGGTGTGTTCGCCTGCCTGAGCGAGAGCGCTCGCAGACAGGTCTGTAATTATAATAATCCATGAAGTTATCCAGGTCAACCTGAAGTTCTTTTATGCTCTCATAGCGCTTCTTTCTAAAGGCAACAGAGTAGAACTGTAACTATTCAGCCCCATAATAATGATAGCGTAACAGTTCAGTTTCTCCAAAAGATAGGTTCAGTGTACCACATTTCATTAAACCTGTCAAGCACAATTTTTGGGGAAACTTAACTCGATTCATGGTGTAATTATCCTAACACATATCTCAGGTTCATGTCAACCCTGTTAGAGAAACCAATATCTATAAACACTTTTGGCATCAAGCAATTCTCTAACAGGGTCAATTAACATGTGTTTTTGCGCCTGGACATCGTGACCACCCCCTCCTGCCTGGGGCAGACAGGTAGAGCTTTTAAAGATGTTTTGAAGTCTTACCTGCCTGGGGCAGACAGGTAAAATGAATATTGTCTCTTTTAAAGTTTTATCAAAAGACTAAAGGGGATTTCCGATGTCCCAGATTACCTATTGCCAGCTCTACCATAATGAATAGGATAAAAGCAAGAGAGTTTCTTTTAAGTACCTTAAATAAGAATAAAGGAAACATTTCAAAGACCAGTAGAGAACTAACCTGTCTGCCCCAGGCAGGAAGGAAAAGTCATTTACCAACGGTTTTGCCTTTATGATATTAGTTCAACTTTGGTTAAGAGCCTTTGGTTTTTATCAAAAACTCTACTTCCAGACAGACTGGGGAGAAGAATTTGGAGGAAAAAGTTTCACTAAATTAGAGAATCTTCAGAAAAGATACTTTTCTCCCTTAAACATCCAGTTATTAAGAACCAGAAAGTATCATTGGTGGGTTATGGTGTTAAAAAAATCTATATCCTTAAACTCTTAAGCAGTTCTTCTTTTACTGACAGGGCTAAAATAGTATTGCGTGAAGTAGCATGAGGTTTCGCATAAATAATTACTTAAAAGAAAAAAGCCCCCAAATCGCAAATCGCAAGTGTGTAGTAGCGATTGCCTTTATAGCAAAGACACTCTTTCCCTTCCTGCAAGACCACTATGCCCTGAAAGAACAGTTGGAAAGTGAAATTAGAAGGTTACTACCTCAACCTCAACCTTAAAGCGGGATATATTTTAAGTCTGATTTTTAATCCGCAACCTTTATAATCCTTGCAGGCGTGGTATATAGATTCGCTCCTAAGTGATGTAAGGTCTTAACCTTCTCAACGTCCAAAAACTCACTAAATAATCCTTCCTCTACCTGGACATAAACTACCTCACCCAAAAATATCGAATGGTCTCCTCCAGGATAGATTTTTTCTACCTTGCATTCCAGATGAGCAAAACACTCAGCAATTAAGGGAGGGCTAACCTTCTTGGCCTTTATGGGAGTGAGCCCAAATTTTTGAAACTTATCCACTTCTCTTCCCGAGACAGTTCCACAAGCGTGTACTTTTTCTATTAAATCCTCTCCTGGCACATTTATTACAAACTCTTTGGATTCTTTAATCAACTCATGGGAGAAGTGATTCTTGTGGATACAGATGGCTACCAGAGGCGGATTGTGTGATACCGGAGTAACCCAGGCCAAGGTGACGATATTTGTCTTATCTTTATATTGAGAGGTAACCAGAACTACCGGTCCGTGATTAATCAAACGATTTGCCCGAGCCAAGAGAATTTCAACCTCCAATTTATACCTCAATCTTACTAAAAACCAAAATTTCGTCTTTAGGCAAGCTCTGCCCATCTGCTCTCAAGGCCAGAAGATGAGATTCTATCGCTTCTTTTGTATTGGTTAAAGTTTCCTCCACTGTCTCACCTTGAGAAAAACAACCCGGTAAAGCAGGAACCTCCACCCAAAAACCTCCTTCTTCAGCCCGATGCAATATTACTGTATATTCCATACCCCCTCCTCATAAAAGATTAGAAAATCGTTCTTCTGTTAAGCCTGCTTTTCGAATAGCGGCCTTTAATAACCCAATTTTTAACTCCTTTTTCCCGGGAATAGTAATAATTAGCCCATTAGGCATTTTTATATTTACATGATCCCCCTTCCCCGGCCTCTTTTCCCCACCTGCCCGAACAAAAGCCTCAATCGCTTCCTTTCCCTTAATTCCTCTTAGTTCTCTACCCATCTTATTCCCTTCTATTAAGTTACATCATACATACCTAATGTGTCAAGACATTTATAAAAATGGTGTATCAAATCCTCAAGACTGAGTAAATGCTCAGTGAACACCGTTGTCATTGCGAGGGAACGAAGGTGACCGAAGCAATCTCGTTTTAGATTGCCACGTCGCTGTCGCTTCTCGCAATGACGGACTTAAGTGAATACTTACT
>QLTX01000083.1 GCA_018725175.1 Candidatus Psychracetigena formicireducens | reverse complement strand
TAAAAACATTTACGGTTCAATAAATAAAAATACACTCCCGATGTTTTACCTTCGGGAGTGTATAAGTTTAATTAATTACATTCTGTCAGCTTATTTTTTTACCGCAACTGGTGCAAAAACTTGAATCACTTAGCAACTTTGCTCCGCAATTGGTGCAAAACTTAGATATTTGGGAGGTAGTAGGAATCTCGCTAACGGGTGGTTTTACAGGAGCAACACTAATAGGTAATGCTCCATCAGAGATTCTCTCGTATTTTAAGGTCTGTAACAGTAGTTCATTAAGGCGCTTCAAAAACCCTTCAGTGGTTAAAGGCTGGTGATTCAAATACCATACGCCATCATTACCCTTTTCTATTCTAAAGAAATGGTTAGCTAAAGCAGTGAAGGACATATACCCCTGCTCTAACATCTGCTCTCCCTTAGAGTTAGCTACGGTTACCCGGTATCCCGCTGAAGATATCCAGCTTCTAAAAAATTCCGAACCCATAACCGTACCTGCCTCTCCAAAAAGGAAAATATCCCTATTGGACCCCTGTTCTTTTGCGGGAATAAGAAAATCATGAGAGCCCAGATAATTTAGTTCTTCATCTTTTAATTCCCAATTAATCTCATTCAAACCTGGCATCAGGGCTATAAACGATGGTAACAGCCACCTTAAATCCAGCGATTTCATAGAAGCTATCATTGAAGATTGAAATTCATCTGTTAGAATGTAGGGTTCGTTAGTGGTTTTAAAATCCAGAAGGTTCTGGTAAGACACCCTCCGGAAAGCGTCTATTACCTGTAAAACATAAAGCAAACCCCCTAAGGTTAAAGGCGGGGGCATGAAGTTTTGCACAGTATCTTCAACATTTCCAGCCACCACTTCAGTGAACCACTGAGCAAAATTTGCTGGCGATTTGAAAAACTGCAGAAGATGGGAGTTTTCAAAACCCGGAGAAACAGAAACTACCGAATCCATCCCTTCTTTTTTGGAGGCATAAACTCTTATGCCATTTAGAGGCACCATACCCCCACCAATTATGATTTCCAGACGATAGTCAGGTTTGGCTATAATTTTGAGGGCGTTTATAAAATCATCATCTTTAACCACCCCTAAAGCCCCATCGCTAATGATAGATGAGCCCTTACTATAAGTCCTCAGTTCCTCTTCAAAAGGACAGAATACCGATGGTGTCAGTTTCAGATAATCAATAAAAATAGGGCCTATATCCGATACATTGATTTGATAAATTGCTTCAGGTTCTCCTGAATAATTGTTATTGCTCATTATTTCCTCCCTCCTCAGGTAGTAATTTCCATAATTCTTCAGGTATGGGTGTTAAATCTTTATCATTTTCCAACTCTAGCCCGGAAACAATTTCCTCAACCTCACTATCCAGCTCATCGTCTGTTTCCAGTTCGCTTAACTCCCCATTTTGTATAATTTGTGTGTTTTTGTTTCCAGTAAGTCCTATATAGGGACATTGCCTGACATCTGCTCTAAGATTTAGTTCCCTATCTTCAGGTAAAATCCAGAAAAGCTTGCCAGCTTCAATCCAGGGAACGAGGTCAAAATCTTTTATCTTCATAATTTCATCAGCTTGAGACCAAACAACTTCGCCATTTTCATCCTGATAATAATATCTATCAGTACTCCATTCATCAGGTCTAAGAATAACTGAGGAAGGTTTTTTGGAAAAATACACTACCACAAAAGCAGTATGCACTCCTATCTTAAAAGAGGATAAAACTGCCAGAGTATTTTCATCGTTAAGTAATTCAGGCAGTACATAGGGTATTTCTGGTCCAACTTCCACCAGAAAATCAGTATTATCAAGTGGCTGATTTATTTTCATTGCCCCGGTTAAAGTTAAAAAAGTCTCCATAGCAGGAGTATCTTTCCTTACCGGGTCATAAAAGTTCCACCATAAACCGTCTAAGCCTTCATTATCTATGTAGTAATTAAGAACCTGACCGGTAAAAGGACAGCGGGAAATGGCTAAATCTGGAAGGCTATTTCTATAAGTTTCCCCTAATTGATATATCTCCTCATCTATTGGAGTAGATTGGTCATCTATGTTAATAAACTGGGTGGTTGAATCTATACCTTCGGGGAACTCCACTTCTTCAGTTTCAACCTCACTCCAGATAAGTTCATCTCTTTGAGTAATTAACCGGGAGTATCTCTTAAGCATCTCTTTTCGGGTTATATTTTCAAAATTCATTTTTACCTCCATCAGTCAAGTTAAGGTGTGTAATATTGGCCGCTAATACCCTTAGGGCCAAAATGAATAAGTGCTTCTCCACCTTTACCATGACCTTTTACAATCTTGTTAAAGATTCCCAGTCCTTTACTATCTGTTGGTCTCCAATCAAGATGGGCACCGTGTTCTACTCTTACACCCTGAGATTTAAGATATTGAAAGTACGCCGCCTTTTCGGAAGCGCTGGCAGGACCTCCACCAACCTTAGTAATACTGAAAACATCTACATCTGGAATAAAAGGTTTTCCGGTTTTGGCATCAAAAATAACCCCATTCTTAATGTTTATTTTATTCTGATTTATCAACTGTTGTAGATGGGATTGATTTTGACTAAACTCTCTATACCTCTGTTTATAGGTGTTCATCACCTCTCTAATCATCTGGTCTTTTCGGGATTGAGGTATACCCGGATTGCTTTTAATATTATGAATAAGATTCCTGGTCATATTCTTATCAGGCTTATAGCTTCCTATCACTCCCGGAGGTCCTTTGGCACCAATTAAATTATCTATGGTACCTAATGTTTTATTCTTTAACGTCACCGGTTTTGGTATTCCCCTGCCTATCCAGGGTTGTCCTTCAAATGATGGTGGGCGTACCTTAACTTCCAATCCCAATTTATTAGCACCTCTTTGAATAGCAGAAGTTTCCTTTTGAGTCATACCAGTTAACTTAGGTAATTTTCCTGCTGGAGTAAAAGTTCTTCTGGAAGCATTAGATGCTTGTTTGGCAGTATTAGCAGCCTGGGATTTGGCTGTTTGCCCTGCAGCTGTTTTAGCACCCGTTTTTACTGCTCCACCAACAACTACTTTACCTCCAGTAGTTAAGCCGGTTTTAGCAGCGGTGACTGCAGCTTTAGCTGCCTGGGTTTTAGCTGTACCGATGCCTAAAGTAAATAATGTCATGCCTACTTTTCCTGTTCCAATAAGGACTTGACCTATACGACTTCCCAGTGAGCGGTTGGGGTCTAAGGAGTTTTTAAAATTATCAAAGCCAACTGCCTCTTTAAGAAAATCTCTTAATATGCCTGCCATCTTCTTGGGGTCGGTTACGGTATTGTAAATAGCCTTACCCACACCTTTCACTATGTTACCGGTAGTATTAGCCATGCCTTTCAAGGTGTCAGTAATTATGGAAGGATTGTAATAAACACCTTTCACGACACCTATTACACTATTGAACGCATCTTCAGCGGTATTTTTTACCTTGTTTAAGCCTGATGTAAGAGCGTTAGACACAATTGAAGGGTTTTTAAAAATATCTTCAGGTTTCTGGTAAGCAGCTTTTTTAGCTTCTTCTACAACTACACCGACAGCTTTTTTGGTTAAATCAACCACGGTATTGACAGCGCTCTTAGCAGTATCTACCACATCTTCCTTGCCGTTAGAAAGGGTTCCTTTAAAAGTTCCCCACAAACCACGCATCTTACCAGCTTCTTCTTCTAATTCTCGGACTTCTTCATTTATTTTTCTGATTCTCTCAAGCTTTTGTTGGTCAGTTGGGGTGCTTGGAGTAGCAGCAGGTTTTTTAGTCACAGTAGGAGCAGGAATCGGTTTTGTTGGACCAGATAGGATTGACCCTAAAGTGGAAGCAATATTAGAACTAATAGCACTGGCTCCTCCCAATAGACCTCCTAAAAAAGAGGAAGCTGCTGGCATTACACCCATTTTTCTTACGGTATCGGCACCACGCATACCCCACCATTTTAACCAGTTACCCCCGGTTCCACTCACATTCCCACCCTGACAAACAGCCAGAACGGGTAGGTAATAAAGGAAGATACCTCCAGTAATTACCAGTAAAAATAGTAAAACTTGCCTGGCTTCTTTGCGTTTTAGTAAAAAAAGAAGGGCGATAAAAAGGGCTAAAAACACCCAGAAAGTTACGAAGGTATAAGTTAGTTTGGTTCTCCAGAACCCAGCTATAGCAAAACCAGCGCTCAGTCCGAGTAAAGTTATATATATTCCGTCGCTTTGAATTTCCTGGTTAAGGAAACGGGCTCTAAAAAGCCTTTGGATATCAGACAGCATAAGCCGTAAAACCAGGGCTTCCATACTTTGAAAACGGGCGGTCATAGTAAGTAGTATTCCCAGGGCTAAAACCCAGCTCACCATAAAATTCTTGATGAAATAGCTTGCCAGAAGGGCAGCAATAATCCCAAAAAACAGGAAATGGAGGCTTTTAATTTTTATCTTTAAGAAAGATTGAGTAATATAGGCTGGGAGCATTAAAAACCCTTTAACCCAGTTAAAAATACCTGCAGTAAATATTCTTCCAAAACTGTTAGAGAGAAAATAAGATAGCAATCCCCAGAAAGCTTCCACCCCGGGGAAATTGGCTCTTTGCCAGTTCACCATAGCGTTTAAGACATTAGCTCCCGCGTTATACATCAACCCATTATTAACTTTAGCTATCAGGTAAGTATGCGCTACCCAGGTTAAAGCTGCCATAAATAAAGCTAATATAATTGTTTTGGGTAAATTAGAAATTAAGGTTTTAAAGATTAATACTGCTAATTGAAAAAGAGTTTCTGGAGGTTTTTGTTCTTTCTTTTTCTTTACAGGTATAGCGTCTTGAGGAGCACCTGCCTGAATCCAGGTACCGGTATGGGGTTCTAATCTCCAGCTAACCCCATCAGGACCGACTACCACTAATTCCGAAACTCTTCTTTCAAATTCTTGCTGGGTAATTGTGCTCTGCTCAAACTGTTGTCTGAGCTCAGCATACTTTAAACCTGCTTCTTCAAAACTCATGTTCACCTCCTGAAGAGAGAATTAAACGCTCTGGAAAAGCCAAATAGTATAAGTACACAACCAATAACTGTGAATATCATTCCTGATTGACGTAAAAGCGGGATATCCTCAGTAGCAGATTGGGTGATTTGTATTAGTTGATACATAGTATATCCCGAGTAAGCAGCTAATGTCATACTACCTAAAAAAGCTAAAGCAAAGGTTTTCCAGTTTCTAACTCTTAACATAAAAATACCTATTACCAATGCTATTAAACCTACTATGGGAACAATAAACGAAGGAGTAATTTTATTAATTACTGCATATACCGGATAGCCTAAAAAGGCTAACCCCCCTAAGAAGGTAGGTATGCCTCCACCCATTCTTTTTTCTCTGACTATTTTCGCTCCAGCATAAGGAGTTTTTCCAGCAAAAGGCGTGGGCGTAGGAAAGGGAGTAGTAACCGGTGCACCGGGTTTATAGCCAGCACCAACACCAAATGGTGCTTTGGTTGTTTGTTGGGGGGGGAAGGGTTGATTAGGTAAAACTGGAGGCGTAGTAGGTTGAGCATTTGCTGCGTTTCCACCGGTATAAGGGGGTTTTGGGATATAAGCAGGCGGTACTTCTTCGATTGAGGGTACAGCAGGCGATTCAATAAGGTCCCCGCATCCAGGACAGAATTTACCTTCCAGAGGCAGTTCACGACCACATTGCTCACAAAACTTAGGCCTTGGTTTCATAAAAACCTCCTAAATAAAGTATGAGATAGGATTAAACAGGTTTAAAGACACTGCTTTTATATAATTAATCCTTTAATTCTTCTTCCTTAGCGGCGATCTGTGCCTTAAGTGCAGCGATTTTTTCACTAGTAGACCGTTCATAAAGTAATATTGTAATAAGCTATTTATTTATGGTATAATC
>QLTX01000082.1 GCA_018725175.1 Candidatus Psychracetigena formicireducens | reverse complement strand
AACTCACCGGCAATTACCACTTCTGTGGTAGGGCCAAGCATGAAGTCTATAGAACAAAGCATGTGAGTGTATGCATGAGGTTCCTCCTGGATATTACGGGAGAAAGAGCGGGCGATTTTTTGAGCAATTTCTACTAAACGACTATTTCCTGTTAATCTCTCCAATCGTAAATTATTAATGGTTGCCACCGAGTTTCCCGAAGGGAGAGCGCCATCATAAAGTTCACGATGGCGTACCCGCAGGTCTTCTGCGTCGGTGGCGGTAAAATAAAAGCCGCCTCCTTCATTATCCCAAAACAGGTCAATGGTCAGCTGGTTTAAGCGTAAAGCCTCTCTTAAATAAGCTGGGTCAAAAGTGCTTTCGTAAAGTTCAAGCAGTCCCCAGACAAAGAAAGTATAATCATCAAGGTGAGCGGGCAAAGACGTATCTCCTTGTCGATAGCGCTTCAGCAAGCGCCCGTTCCGCCTTAAATGGCTAAGAACAAAATCTGCCGATTTCTTAGCGCTTTCAGTGTAATGCAAATCCCCCAGCAAGCGGCCAGCCAAAGCCAAAGCGGCAATCATCAGTCCATTCCAGTCGGTAAGTATTTTGTCGTCTTTGGCTGGGTGGACTCTTTTTTCGCGGATATCAAATAGTTTTTGGCGTAAAGTAGCCAACTTTTCTTCCAGACTGTCGCTTGATATATTCAGTTCTTGGGCAAGTTCAATGCTGGTTTTTGTTCTGTGAGGAATATTTAGGCCCGAGGGGATCCTGGTAGCCTCATGGTTAAAGTTGCCATCCTTACGAATATTATAAGCAGCAACAAATAAGGCCATGTCTATTTCTCCTAAAATCTGAGACAGCTCGGTATGGGACCAGAGATAAAACTTGCCTTCTTCACCCTCGCTATCTGCATCTTCTGCCGAGTAAAAACCGCCTTCCGGAGAAGTCATATCTCGGAGTACATAATCTATAACTTCTTTAGCAATATTGGCATAGACCGTTTTTCCGGTTGCTTGGAAGGTCTCCAGATAGGCTATTATTAACAGTGCTTGGTCGTAGAGCATTTTTTCAAAATGAGGCAATAGCCAGGGACTGTCGGTGCTGTAGCGGTGAAAACCAAAACCGAGGTGGTCGTAAATACCGCCATTGCTCATGGTAAGTAAACTTTTTTCCACCATTTGGAGCGCTGCAATATTTTTTGTTCGCTTCCAGTAGCGTAACAAAAAAAGTAGGTTATGCGGTGTGGGGAACTTCGGAGCGTTGCCAAATCCACCATGCTTGGGGTCAAAGCAAGTTGCCAGTTGCTGAAAGCCTTTATGCAACACTTCTTCTCCCGGCAGAACTCCCGGACTTACCCTGGATATGGATTGTAGGGTTTTTAATACACTGTCAGCTGCCTCAGTTAGCTCTTTCTGGGAAGTTTGCCAAAGCTCTTCTACTCGCTCCGTAAGCTCAAAGACACCCACGCGTCCGTGGAGAGAGGTTTTTGGAAAATAGGTACCAGCAAAAAAGGGGCGTTTATCCGGGGAGATTAAGATAGTCAGTGGCCAACCACCGCTACCGGTCATAGCTTGGCAGACTGTCATATAGAGATGGTCAATATCTGGCCGTTCTTCCCGGTCAACTTTAATGCAAACAAATACACGGTTTAATGCTGCGGCTACTTCTTCATCCTCAAAAGATTCTTTCTCCATTACATGACACCAGTGGCAGGTAGAATAGCCTATGCTAAGAAAAATTGGCTTTGCTTCCCTCCGTGCTTGCTCAAAGGCTTCTTCGCTCCAGGGATACCAATTAACGGGATTATAAGCGTGTTGCAATAGATAAAGAGATTTCTCATGAACCAGCCTATTTGGTTTTTTATTTTCTGGATTTGACAATCTTATCAGCCTCCCTGCCAATAGGCTACCCTAGCCGGATTATTTTTTAATCTCATATTCCGTATAACTAATTTTTACAATTAGTCTATGGTATGTTGTAAAATTAATTGCTCTTCAAACAAATAATTTGGAAACTCATGCCAGAGCTCCTGATAAGTTTAAGGTAACAAAACCAAAACATTAGGAGACAATGTACATGAGTCAACTCAATTGTAGCACAACCACGAATCAATCCGTCTAAAACCTAACCGAAGAATTGTGTTACATCATATAAAAAGTAACCGAAATAATTTAGAATGTAGCTTAGCTAATACTCACAGAGGAGATAAGGCAGGCTACCTGGAAAGGATGGATATGCACTCAAGGAATGAATATCTCAAGGTATTAAAAGAGAAGTATCCTCATCTCTTCCCCCTCTTTTGTCACCCTGAACCTTGATTCAGGGTCTCCACCCCTGACCGTCATCGCGAGAACCCGAAGGGTTCGTGGCGATCCCATCTTTTCCCCATTTTGTCTTTTTTGACCATTCCAGATTCTCCGCTTTTTCTAAAAGGAAATCAAGGAATTAAAAAGGAAGTCGTAAAAAGAGTAATGCACTTTTAACCCCTTTTATGGCTTTTAATGAATATATAGCGGTTGATAATTATCAAAAAATGTATATAATATTCTTAATGATATAATATTTATAAATTATATTATCATAAGGAGTATAAGATATGAACAAAAATCTTATAAAAGAGATTATTAGAGAGTTTCAAGAAACTGAATTACCACAGTTAATTCAGCGAGAAACTGTAATTCCATTAACTTCAAATAAAATTGTAGTTCTAATAGGTCCCCGGAGAAGTGGCAAAACCTACCTCTTGTTTTCTTTGATGAAGAATCTAATTGAAGAAGGTTTTTCAAAAGAACAGCTAATATATATAAGTTTTGATAATCCCTTATTGATGCCTTTTGAATCTAAAGATATCAATCTAATCATAGAAGCTTACAGGGAGATGTATCCAGAATATGTAAACAAAGTAAATTACATATTTCTTGATGAGATTCAAAATGTAAAAGAGTGGGAACTTGCTGTCAGGTTTATTCATGACACCAGGAAATTCAAAATATTTTTAACCGGATCTTCTTCAAAACTCCTCAGTAAGGAGATAGCCACTCAATTAAGAGGAAGGGCTATAGGCTTTCAACTATTTCCCTTTTCATTTAAAGAACTATTAAAAGCCAACAACATAAAAACAGATAGACATCTTTTCTACTCTCAGGAAAGATACCAGGTTATTAAACATCTTGAAGAATACTTTAAGACTGGAGGTTTCCCCGAAGTAGTCCTGGAAGATAATACTGATTTAAAAATAAGGATATTAAAAGAATATATAGAAACTATGTTTTTCAGGGACCTTATAGAACGATACCGAGTTAAAAATCAGGTTTTATTAAGAGAGTTAATGAGATTTCTGGCAACCAACATCGCTAATATATTTTCCCTGAACTCTTTTTATCGATTTATTAAAGGCACACATCCTCATACCCCCCGCACCCTCCTGAATTATCTAACCTACCTGGAGGATATTGGTTTCTTTTATTTTATAAAGAAATTTTCTTACTCTCTTAAAGAACAAACTCGTACTTTAAGAAAATGTTATATTGTGGATAATGGAATTTACCATGTATATGGTTTCAAATTCAGTGAGAATAAGGGAAAGATATTAGAAAATACTGTTTTCCTTGAGCTAAAGAACCAGCAAGCTAAAAACCCCCTAATGGAAATATTTTACTGGCAGGATAATCAAAAAAGAGAAGTTGATTTTGTAGTTAAGGAAGGAAAAGAGGTCAAAACATTAATTCAGGTGAGCGATAACCTGGACAATATCAAAACCAGAGAAAGGGAGATAAACTCTCTTTTGAAAGCGTCTGAGGAATTAAGATGCAACCAGCTTTTAGTTATAACCAGTGATACCGAAGCAGATGAGAAGATAAAAGGAAAGGAAATGAGGTTTTTACCTCTATGGAAATGGCTTTTAAGTTAATTAAATCCTTCCCCCATTAGTCATCATGGGTATCTGAAAGGCTCGCAGGGATTTCATGTTTTCCCCATCCGTCATCGCGAGAACCCGAAGGGTTCGTGGCGATCTAATCTTTTTCCCCCTTTTGTCTATCTGGACTTGATCCAGAATCTCCAACCCCAGTGTCTCTCTGGACTTGATCCAGAATCTCCGTATTTCTTTTGTCATTACGAAGAACCGAAGGTTCTGTGGTAATCTCATCTTTTCCCCCACCCCTGTCATCCCTGGCTTGACCAGGGATCTCCGTTTTTCCACCCGTCCGTCATCGCGAGAACCCGAAGGGTTCGTGGCGATCCCATCTTTCTCCCCCTTTTGTCTATCTTGACCCTTTCAGAGTCTCCGCTTTTCCAAAAGGAGTTCAAATAGATAAAAGGATGTTGATAAATGAATAATGTAGCTTTGACCCCAATGAATTTATTGAAAAGTGATAATGCAAGACCTGACCCCGAAGTTTTTTTTCTTTCAGAGTTTAAGGATAATATATTATTTCGTTCATTAAGTTTTATAAACAGACTATTAATAATATATATTCCTCTTCAAAGATTGCCATATATTATACACTTAGGATAAAAGTGTAATAAACCTATTAATGGGCAAATATTTTATTAACATAAACTTTATAAGGTTTACCTTTATCTCCCCTGGAGAACGCCAGTTTCCATTTGGAGTTTTGGAGTAGTTTTGTTATGTTATAATTTTTTGTAAATGAATATTTGTTGAAATTTAGAAAGGAGGTAGCTTATGATGGTTAACCTATCTACCAAGTATGCAGGATTGAACCTACGAAACCCAATAATTGCTGCAAGTTCCAGTTTATCTTCCACTTCTGAGGGAGTTCGTAGGTTGGCTGAAGCTGGAGCGGGGGCGGTAGTGTTGAAATCGCTTTTTGAAGAACAAATGCAAGCCGAGGCTAAGTATTTAGATCAGGTTTTTGAACCGGGTTGGCATCCTGAGGCCAGGGAATATGTGGGAAGATTAGGCATGGAAATTGGACCAAGAGAATATTTAAAGCTGGTAGAAGAAGCAAAGAAAACAGTTTCTATACCAATAATTGCCAGCCTTAACTGCATTTCTCCCAAATGGTGGGTTAACTATGCTAACCAGATTGAAGAGGCAGGTGCTGATGCTATAGAGCTAAACATCTCCCTGATGCCCAGCGACCCCAATTTAAGAAGCCAGGATATTGAGCAGTTATTCCTTAAGATCTTTGAGGAAGTAAAGGCTGTAGTAGATATTCCCCTTATGGTAAAGATTGGTCCTTACTTTACCTCCCTGGCCTGGATGGCTAAAGAGCTGGATAAACGAGGAGTATCTGCTCTGGTACTTTTTAACCGTTTCTACCAGCTGGATATAGATGTTGATAAGCTTAAAATCACCCATGGACACCGCTTTAGCTCTCCAGAGGAAATGAGTTTACCTCTTCGCTGGATCGCCCTTTTAAGAGGTCGGGTAAAATGTGATCTGGTAGCTTCAACAGGTGTTCACGATGGGTTTGGGGTAATTAAGCAGTTACTGGTAGGAGCAACCGCTGTACAAATCTGCTCTACCCTTTATCTTAAAGGTATCAAACAGATAAATCTTATCTTAGAAGAGATTGAAAGCTGGATGAAAACCCATAATTTTGATTCAATAAACCAGATACGAGGAAAACTAAGTCAATTGCAAAGTGATCAACCAGAAGTTTATGAAAGACTCCAATATATTAAAGCCATGGTAGGAATAGAATAAGAAGGTTAGGTAAAACAAAGTGAAGGAGGTGAAAAGATATGGGTGAAAAAATTGAATTCACCAGAAATTATTCTGACCTGAGTACTGACCAGGGATTCCAGTTTGAGTTTTACTGTGACCGTTGTGGTACTGGTTACCGTAACCGTTTTCAATCTTCAACTATTGGTAATGTTGCCAGTGCTCTTGGGACAGCAAGCAGTTTAGTAGGTGGAGTATTTGGACGAGCAGCAGATATCAGCGAAAGGGTGCGCTCCTGATCTCGGGGTAGAAATG
>QLTX01000081.1 GCA_018725175.1 Candidatus Psychracetigena formicireducens | reverse complement strand
AATAGGTGTGGCGGCGTGGCGATTGCATATTTTCCCTTCTTCTGTCACCCCGAACTCCGATTCAGGGTCTCACCCCTCTTGGTCATGCTGAACCATGTCCTGGATCCGATCCAGGATCTATTCAGTATCTCATTTTTTCCCCTTCTCTCCTTGTCATTCTGGAAGGCTTTGGTATTTGTCCCCGTAGGGGCAATCCAGAATCTCCGATTTTGAGTCATTAAAAGATGAGACCCCGTGTCAAGCACGGGGTGACAAAAGGGCGGAGACCCTGCATCCCCCGATTAAGGATTTCGAGGGCAGCCCAGTGCGAAATGAGGAGTAGAGAAGTTACAACATCAGCTTCAGGAAAACAGTAAGATTAAATAATATTTATTATAATATTTGGTAAAATATGGTTATGAATGAAATATTTTTAAAAGGTGAGAAAGTAGTATTAAGACGAGTCGTTGAGGAGGATTATCCTACCTTTTTGCGTTGGTTAAACGACCCTGAAATCAGAGTAGCTCTCACTGTAAGATACCCTGTTGATGTAGCGTACTTGAAAAACAGACTTGCAGAGGGAGTTTATCTTTCAATTATTTTTGAAGATAAATTAGCTGGATATGTTGCTCTTAAGGACATCAACCAGCTTAACCAGAGGGCTTACCTGGAAACGGTTGTAGGTGGTCAACACCGAAGAAGGGGCGTGGGAAAAGATGCTCTTATTACTCTTTTAAATTACGCTTTTGAGGAATTAAACCTCCACAAAGTTCTCCTGGAAGTGTATGAGTTTAACCAGACTGCTTATGAACTATATAAAAAAGTGGGATTTGTGCTGGAGGGAAGGCTCAGACAAAATTCCTACAAATTGGGTAAGTTCTATGACCTGTTAATAATGGGTATGCTTAGAGAAGAGTTTAATAATCCTAATAATATTTAAATAACCAGCGTAACATCTCCAAAAGAATAGAAACGAAAGTTATTGTTAATAGCATAATCATAGGCTTTAAATACAAAATCTCTACCAGCAAAAGCTGAAACCAACACCAGATGAGATGACTTGGGAAGGTGGAGGTTGGTGATAAGGGCGTCCACCACCTTAAACTGGTATCCTGGCGTGATAAATAGTTCCGAAAAACCCTCTCCAGCTTGCACTGTCCTATCACTTAAAGCAGTAGTTTCCAGAGTCCTGACTGCGTCTGTTCCACAAGCAAAAATCTTATTTCCCTTTTCCCTGGCTTCCTTGATTTTGTGAGCAGTAGTGATAGGCACACTATAATATTCTTTTTCCATTTTATGTTCTTCAATTAAATCTTCTTTAATAGGCCTGAAGCTGGTAAGCCCCATATGAAGGGTGATATACACTATTTCCACACCTTTATTCTTCAACTCTTCTAATAATCGGTGGGTAAAGTGTAAAGCCGCAGTGGGAGCAGCGGTAGAGCCATTTTTTTCGGCAAACACCGTTTGATACCTTTCCTGATTAAGAAGCGGTTCTTTTATATAAGGGGGTAGGGGCATAAAGCCATATTTTTCTTGAACTTCGTCAACCACTCTGTCATCAGGAAATTTGACTATCCTCCCACCAAAAACCGTTCTATCCACAATTTCAGCTTTAATTTCACCGAATAATATGATTTTACCCGGATTAAGTTTTTTTCCTGGTTTTACCAGTGTTTCCCAAAAACCATCACCTACAGACTTTAAAAGAAATACTTCTACTTTTCCGCCTGAGGGTAATTTCCCTGAAAGACGTGCAGGTATAACCCGGGAGTCGTTTAAGACCAGAACATCACCTGAAGAAATATATTTTGTTATACCACCAAACACCCCTTCTTCTATCAATCGCTCACTTTTATTCAGGATGAGCAATCTGGAGGCATCGCGGGGTTCAATCGGGGTTTGAGCTATAAGGTGGGGAGGCAGATAATATTCAAATTCCCTTGTTTCCATTAGCTAACTTACACATCTAACTCTTTTAGTAATTTTACTGTCAATTTTTCGGTTCTTTCTACTAAATCTTTATCAATATTTTTCAGATTATCACTCTGTCTATGCCAGAAAGGAAGTGCTCCGTCTTTGGTTTGGTGCAGAAAAGTTACATTTTTTAAACCAAATTTTTCCGCTATATGACTATCGGTGTAACCTGAACGGGATGACTTAGGTACAGCTTTTAAAGTTGGATTATCTGTTCCGACCTTATTTAGTAAATTAACTATGTCCTTACTGGTTTGGGCTACAGTAAGGAAGGTATGTTTATCTATATAAGTTAATTCTCCCCCTTTCCCCCCTACCGAGTCATAGGTAATCCAGTAAACAGGTAAGTTATCAATATCAAGTTTACTTTTATGTTTCCTAAGAAAAGCATCTGCTCCATAAGACCCAACCTCTTCACAACCAGTAAGCACTATCCAGACCTGGGTATTATTCAGGGGGTTACTTTTTAAATATTCTGCCATACTTAAAACTACCCCTACTCCACTGGCATTATCATTAGCACCTTCAACAAAGGGAGTAAAATCAGGCTGAAGAGTCAAAAGAAAGGTAAAAAAAATAAAAACGGTAGGGATAAGTACCAGGTTTTTATAGGCTGATAGGTCAAAAAAGATGTTTAATCCATAAAAAATACTGTTTAAAATCATAAAAAGGAGCCCTAAGGGTATCAAGTACTTAAATAATTTTAACCGCATGGAAGAGCTGAAAACCAATGGTGTTCTATGGGTATCAAGATGCGCGGATAAAATTACCCGTTTTTTTACCTCGCCGTTGGCTGGAACAATAGCCCAAACATTTTGACTTTTACCTTTGGGTATAAACCAGCGTGAGGGGTTAGATTTAAAACTTAATTCCAGAAGTATAAATACGACCCCACTAAAGGTTATGATTAGCCCTAAAAGATAGCCGGCTTCTAAATACCAGAAAAATAAAGCCCCTAACAAAGCTAAACCAAGCCCGATAGATGCTGGCCACCAGGCAGAAGTAACACTGGTAAAACTTTCTTTCATGGGTGTAAAACCTACTGATTCCAAGTAACTCTTGGCATACTCTGCTGCTTTGGCTTCAGCTAAGGTGGTTGACCCTCGTGGACCAATTTTCTCTGATAGGTATTGGATGTGTTTCATAGCCCTGGGGAGAAAACTATTGGCACCTGTTTTCATTCTTAACTCCTTTAATTCTATTATTTTAGTTTTAATATGATACTACTTTTGTATTAGAATATCGCCTCTTTCATCAACCTCCAGGGTTATAGTTTCCCCGGCTTTTATTTCTCCTAAAAGAAATCTTTGAGCCAGGAAGTCAACCACTCTTTTCTGAATGATTCTCTTTAAAGGCCTGGCTCCATAAACTGGATCGTAACCTTCCTTTGTTAGGAAGTTTTTAAGATTATTGGTAAAATTAAGCCTGATATCCTTTTCCTGAAGTCTCTTTTCTAACTGTTTTAACTGTATTTCCACGATACCTTTAAGGTGCTCCTGAGTTAGTTTTTTAAATATCACCACCCCATCAATACGGTTTAAAAATTCAGGTCTGAAATGTTTTTTAATCTCTTCTGCGACGAATTTTTCCTGTTTTGGTCCTTCTTCTGAGGTTAAAAGGTATTCGGTAGCAATATTGGAGGTCATAATGATAATGGTGTTTTTGAAATCCACAGTTTTTCCTTTACCATCGGTAAGCCTGCCCTCATCAAACATTTGCAGCATAACCTGGTGTACTTCGGGATGAGCTTTTTCAATTTCGTCAAAAAGCAATACCGAATAAGGCTTCCTTCTAACTGCCTCGGTCAACTGTCCCCCCTCTTCATAACCTACATACCCTGGTGGTGCACCAATCAATCGGGAAACTGTATGTTTTTCCATATATTCAGACATATCTATCCTGATAAGATTTTTTTCATCATTAAACAGGAATTCTGCCAGGGAGCGCGCTAACTCTGTTTTACCCACCCCGGTAGGTCCTAAAAAGAGAAATACGCCCAGAGGTTTATTAGGGTCAGAAAGCCCTGAACGAGAACGCCTTATACTATCTGAAACCATTTTAACTGCTTCTTCCTGGTTAACCATTCTCTGGTGGATATAATCTTCCATATGCACCAGTTTTTCTACTTCCGATTGCATCAATTTACTTATTGGTACTCCTGTCCAATTAGAGATAACCTGTGCAATATCTTCCTCTCCAACCTCTTCTTTCAACAACCTTTTCTCTATTTGCAGTTGAGATAGTTTTTCTCCGGCTTCTTTAAGGTATCTTTCTTTTTCGGGAAGCTTTCCGTAGGTAATTTCTGCCATTTTTTCAAGGTTTCCATCTCTTTCGGCAATTTTTAACCCTGACTTTAAATTTTCAATCTCTTCTTTAGCTTTCTTAATATTAGTTACTAACTCTTTTTCTTCTTTCCAGCTATGGAAAAGACTGTCATAATCATTTTTCAAATCAACCAGTTCTTTTTCAATATTGGTAATTTTTTTCTGGTTGTTTGGTTCTTTCCTTAAAGCTTGCTTCTCCACTTCCAGAACTATTATTTTACGGCGTAGATTATCAAGTTCCTGGGGCATTGAATCCATCTCCATTCTTAGGCGACTCGCCGCTTCATCTACCAGGTCAATAGCTTTATCTGGTAGATACCTTGAAGTTATATACCGATTAGATAATTTTGCCGCAGCAATCAAAGCTTCGTCCTTTATCTGAACTCCATGATGTATCTCATACTTTTCTTTTAATCCCCTTAAAATGGAAATAGTATCCTCAACTGAAGGTTCCTCTACATTTACCGGTTGGAATCTCCTTTCTAATGCTCTATCTTTTTCTACGTATTTCCTGTATTCCTCCACAGTGGTAGCTCCCACGCACCTGAGCTCACCCCTGGCTAACATAGGCTTTAACATATTTGAGGCATCAAGTGCTCCCTCAGCTCCCCCGGCTCCTACCAGGGTATGTAATTCATCTATAAACAGAATTATCTCTCCCCCTGAAGCAGTAATTTCCTGCAAAACTGCTTTAAGACGGTCTTCAAACTCCCCCCGGTACTTGGTTCCAGCTATAAGGGCGGATAAATCAAGTTGTAATACCCTTTTATTCTTTAACCCCTCGGGGACATCACCCTGGACAATCCTTTGAGCTAAACCTTCCACTATGGCAGTTTTACCCACCCCGGGGTCTCCGAGAAGTACTGGGTTATTCTTGGTCCTACGAGATAGTACCTGCATAGTTCTTCTTATTTCCTGGTCTCTACCAATGATAGGGTCTATTTTCCCCTGGCGAGCAAGGTAGGTGAGGTCTTTTCCGAATTTTTCTAAAGGTTTGTATTTTGTTTCGGGTTGTTCATCTACCACCCTCTGACTACCCCTTATGTGTTTTAGTGCTTCTAATACCCTATCCCTGGTAACTCCTGCATTTCTTAATAATTCAGAAGCAAAACCACCCTCAGTAAGTGAAGCCAGTAAAAAATGCTCAACCGAAATATACTCGTCGTTTAACTGTTCCATCTCTTTTTCAGCTAAATCCAGTAAGGATTTAGTCCTGGTAGATAAATACAATTGGGAAGTATAGCCTAAGCGGGGTAATTTTTTTAGATAACTTTCCAGGTTGTTAGTTAGATTATTTATAGTTACCCCGATCTTCTGTAAGATGTCCATAATTATAGATTGTTGGTCTTTTAGAAGGGAAAGAATCAAATGCTCCGGAAGAAGTTCCTGATGCTTGTATTCCTCAGCAATCGTCTGGGATGTCTGCAGGGCTTCTTGGGTTTTTATGGTAAATTTATTTTGTTGGCTCATTTCCTTTTCTCTTTTACCTCATTTTATAATATTTTACTCTAAAAATAGATTTCCACCAATCAGGATTTTTTATACTTAGAAGGTGCGGAATGTTCCAATTTTCAGGTAAAATATATAATAATGATAACAGGAGTATTTTTGAAGGATTAATTATGTGAATAATGAAGACCTGACCCCAATATTTTATTATATAATAATGATAACAGGAGTATTTTTGAAGGATTAATTATGTGAATAATGAAGACCTGACCCCA
>QLTX01000080.1 GCA_018725175.1 Candidatus Psychracetigena formicireducens | reverse complement strand
TTAAAAAAATCCCAACCGGCATCCGGTAACTTTAATTCCCCGTAAATTGAACTGTTTTATGACTTTAAAAAGATTACCCTTATATATAAAAGCAAGTTTCCAAAGCAGAGTACAACTTATTGAATCACCATACACCGTTTCCACCATATCCAGAAGCTCCTTTACCGAATGAGTGGGTGCTGGAGGGGTCTCCTTTATTTTCGGGAAACAACCAAAAGCACATATATCAACTTTTATACCTGTTTCCTTTAGAAGTTGACCTATAAACCTGGAATCAATCTGACAATGGCGGGAAAGGTTTAAAAATAAAGTGCAGGGAATAATCTTTCTACCGGAAACCAAATCAGGCAGTAAATCTTTCCAAGACAGGTTATCATTTTTGATAGAATTCTGGATTTCTTTAATATACAACACGGGTGAATTTTACCATGTGAAAAGAAAAAAGTTTCTCAGCGTGCTGGCTGACCACACCTGTCATAATGGACTCCGATCCAGCATCTCCGGTTTTTAAGTCTTAAAGGCGGAGATTCCGCATCCAGTGCGGAATGACAACCTTTTTTGGTCACTCTGGGTTACCTGACGATTATCAAGCCTGACCTCGCTTCTGATCTGAGACCCCGCATTAAGTACGAGGCGACAATTGGGCGAAGATTCCGAATCCAGTGCGGAATGTAACGATTGTCAAGCCTGACCCCGCTTCCTTACTTGCCCAAGCGTCTAAATTTAGCGGTAAAGTGGCGCAGAATAGGGGCTTCGTAGGTAAATTCAAGCCCTGTGATGGCCTCCCGCCTGTCCCAGACATTAGCGCAGGCCACAGCAATTACTTCCATATGGCGGTCGGTGTACACACGTCTCGGTATGGTAAGCCGCAACATTTCTAATTTGGGATAGTCGTGGTCGTTTGTTTTCGGGTGGCGTCCAGAGAGACAGGTGCCAATCTCTACTCCACGAATACCACCCTCAATATAAAGCTCTACGCCCAAGGCTTGCGCAGGAAACTGCCATTGTGGCAGGTGTGGCAAAAAACGTTTAGCGTCAAGGTAAACTGCGTGTCCTCCTACTGGTTCAATGATGGGGACATCATACTTTATGAGCAAGTCACCGAGATACTTCACTTGCCCTACACGGTATGCCAGGTATTCTTCGTCAACTACTTCTCGTAAACCTCTGGCTATCGCTTCCATGTCACGCCCGGCCAACCCTCCATAAGTAGGAAAGCCTTCAAACAACACCGCCAAGCCACTGGTCTCTTGGTAGAGCTTAACATCGTTCATAGCCAAGAAGCCACCGATATTGGCTAAGGCATCTTTTTTGGCGCTCATAGTACAGCCATCAACATAGGAGAACATTTCGCGCACAATTTCCGGAATAGACTTATCTCTGTAGCCTTCTTCACGTTGCTTGATAAAGTAGGCGTTTTCTGCAAAGCGACAAGCGTCAATAAAGAAGGGTTTGTTGAATTTCTTAGCGATAGCGCTGACACCACGAATGTTAGCCATGGAGACAGGTTGCCCGCCACCGCTGTTGCAGGTGACGGTGAGCATAACCAGGGGTACCCGCTCACAGTTCTCAGCCAGAAAGTCCTCTAACCTTTCCAAATCCATATCCCCTTTGAAGGGGTACTGCGATATAGGGTCAAAAGCTTCTTGCCTGACTAAATCAACAGGTATACCGGATTTGTGCAACACATGAGCCTTAGTGGTATCAAAATGCATATTATTAGGCACAAAATTGCCCTCGCGTAACATAATGGAGAGAAGTAAGTTCTCAGCGGCCCGTCCCTGATGAGTAGGGACAACATACTGAAAACCCATCACATCTTGCACAGCTGCGAGTAAATTATAATAGTTTTTGCTACCAGCGTAGGCTTCATCACCTAACATGATGCCAGCCCATTGGTTGTCGCTCATGGCCGAAGTACCACTATCGGTCAAGAGATCAATATAGACATCTGTCGATTTAAGGCTGAAGAGGTTAAAGCCGGTGGACTCTATTTTTTTGGCCCTCTCCTCCCTGGTGGTCATGTTCACTGGCTCCACTACTTTTATACGAAATGGCTCTGCTTGGGGCAGTGGTCTTACCATAATATATTCCTCCTATATAATTCCATGTTTATTGCTTGCACCGTTTGGATATTAGTGTACGGTTTATAGTAGAGTTTTTTAGTGATGGGTTTGGTTAACAGTTCTTTTAACCTGCTGTTACTTAAAATTAAGCTGCTTTTACCACTCATGATTGCTTAAAACTCCAGTCAGATTATAACATACATATTCTTTTGATGTTTACGCTGTTCTGGCTGACCATATAGGGTAATTCACATTTGCAATTACTGATATAATTTTATGCTATTGATTTTTATTAAGAGATTTGTTTATATCAGTAAATTAACAGTTCTTTTACTAAATGATGCAAGATTATCTAACTGTAAATATTGATGGTCAGGAAATAAAAACCCGCAGGGGAGAAAAAATACTCTGGGCTGCCCTGGATAACGGTATTTATATACCTAACCTTTGTGCTATCAGGGAAGCAGAGATACCTTTTGGAGGTTGCCGTATCTGTTTGGTAGAAATATCCATTTCAGGTAAAAGTAAAATTGTAACTGCTTGCTCAGAACCGGTAAAAGAGAGGATGGTTATTACTACCAAAAGCGATAAATTGTCCCGCTTAAGAACTACCTCTTTTGAACTTATCTTAAGCAACCATGAAATTGATTGTCCAAGTTGCCCAGGATTTAAAAAATGCCAGCTTTTGAAAATAGCAGCTTATCTGAAAGTAAAGGTTAAATACCCGGAGCGGTTTAAAAGAATAGAAAAAAACCTACCGGCGGATTTATCTCACCCTAATTTTGGTTATAATCCCAATAAATGCATAAAGTGTGGAAAATGTGTATTTGCCTGCAGGGGACTTCTCAGTTTTGTGAACTATGGCCTGGATACGAGTATTTCAACTTTTAACCACACTCCCCTCGGGGAGCTCGGTTGTGATGCTTGCCTGGAATGCCTGAAGGTTTGCCCGGTAGGAGCATTTTTTGAAAGATAAGGAGGATGGAAATGAAAAAGAATTATAAATATTTAACCTTAAAAGAGGTTGAAGGAGTTGGTAGCACCCACGACAGTTACCTCAAAAGGTCGGTTAAAGAAAGGGTTAAAGCCCTGGATTTGGTCATAGATGCTTTAGATTTAGCTTCCTTTATTGGAGGGGCGAAGGTTGATTCGCCACCCATAAGGTGTGATTGGGCAGTGGAAAAAGAGTTCTTTCCAGGAGTTAGTGCTATTTTTATTTACTCTTCAGCTGATGAAGAGTTTGACTCCCAACTTCAGATACTTTTCTACGGGGAAGCCCTAAAAGAGATAAAAGGAGAGGACCTGGCAACCTTAAGCATCGCTACCTTAAACCACATGTTAAGGTATGTAAGAAAAATGTATTCGGATAAAAACCTTCCGCCTATGTGCAGGATGGTCTGAATATTACTTTATAAAAAGGAGAATGAGTTATATGAAAATTGCCATTAGCGGTAAAGGGGGAGTGGGTAAATCTACCCTGGCCGGTTTATTAGCCCTTGCTTTTGTGGAAGCAGGCAATAAAGTCCTGGCTATAGATGCCGACCCCGATGCTAACCTGGGGTCAACCCTTGGTTTTACCCGGAAGGAGATTAATAGTATCGCCCCTTTATCAGAGATGAAAGAGTTTATTGCTGAACGCACGGGAATCAAAGGACCTTCTTTGGGCCAGATGTTTAAACTCAACCCCCAAGTTGATGATATACCTGCCAGGTTTTCCTTAAAAAAGGGAAACTTGAATTTATTACTTTTGGGTACTTTTGAGAAAGGAGGAGGCGGTTGTTTTTGCCCGGAAAACTCTCTCCTTAGAAGCCTGATAAGTCATGTTCTTCACCTTAAGGACGAAGTGGTTATCGTAGATATGGAGGCAGGGTTAGAACATCTCGGTAGAGGAACTGCCAGTTTTGTTGATGCCTTCGTGATAGTGGTAGAACCCTCTCATAACAGCCTTCAAACTGCTTTCAAGATTAAGGAATTAGCCAGTGATATCGGAGTAAATGAAGCATTTCTGGTAGCTAACAAAATTAAAGGTGACAGCGACCTGGAGTTTATTAAAAGAAATACGCCCGGTCTTGCTCTGCTGGGGACTATCACTTACAGTTTAGAGTTAATAGAAGGGGACCTTAGAGGTGATTCTCCTCGTGTTAGCAGTCCAACTACTTATAACCAGGTTAAAACTATAAAAGAACAGCTGGAAAAACTAATACCTGAGAGGCACCCTGGTAACAAGTGAAATCAATCCCTAACCACCTGAACTACACCCCGAAACCCATTGAAAAAATAGCTGAAATAGCTGGTATAGACCTAAAATATATAGAACCCTACGGTCATTATAAAGGCAAGATTGATTTAAGCCTTATTAAAACCCTCCCCCCTGAAAAAAAAGGTAAGTTAATTTTCTGCACCACCATTAATCCCACCCCTGCTGGTGAAGGAAAGACCACTACTACCATTGCCCTGGCTGATGCCCTTAACCTCCTCGGTAAAAAAACCATATTAAACCTCAGAGAACCTGCTCTCGGACCACTTTTTGGAGTCCGGGGTGGAGCCATCGGGGGAGGAAAAGCCCAGATAATTCCCCGCCATGACCTCGTACTTCATTTTACCGGTGATATGCATGCCCTCACTTCGGCTAACAATCTAATCTCTGCTGTATTAGATAATCATATATACCAGGGGAATGAGCTGAATATTGATATTAGAAAGATTATCCATCGGCATGCTATTGATATGAATGACCGACAGCTCAGAAATATGGTAACCGGTTTGGGAAAAAGTCATGGCACTCCTCGGGAAGACGGTTTTGATATAACCCCAGCTACAGAGCTGATGACTATTTTATGCTTAGCCAAAGATTACCGTGACCTGAAAACCCGCATAAGTAAAATAATTATCGCTTACAACCAACATGGTAGGCCGGTTACTGTAGAAGATTTGAAAATTTCCGGTGCGGTAACTGTTTTACTAAAAGAAGCCCTCAAACCTAATCTGGTTCAGTCCATTGGAGGAACTCCAGCTATGGTTCATGGTGGTCCCTTTGCTAATATCGCTCATGGTTGCTGTAGCATTGTTTCCACTAACTTATCCCTTAAACTGGCAGATTTCGTGGTTACTGAAGCCAGTTTCGGAGCTGATGTGGGTGGAGAAAAATTTCTGGATATTAAGTGCCGTTTAGGTGGATATACTCCCGAAGCGGTGGTTATTGTGGTTTCACTAAAAGCCCTCAAGTATCATGGAGGTGTGGATAAAAAAGATTTAGCCCGGGAAAGCCTTCCTGGGCTCAAGAAGGGGCTACCTAACCTTATTAAACATATAGAGAATTTTCAACAGGTCTTCCAGTTACCGGTACTGGTAGCCATTAACTCTTTTGAAGAGGATACTTTAGCCGAACTTAACCTGTTACAAGAAGAGTGTTCTCAAAAGGGAGTTAAGGCTATCCTGGTTAAAGGTTGGAATGAGGGAGGCAGTGGAGCAATTAATTTAGCTGAAGAAGTAATTAACCTCACCAGCCAGAACCATAAAAGTAGCTTTCAATTTGTTTACCCCATAGATAAACCTGTGATAGACAAAATAGAAACTATTGCCTGTAAAATTTACGGAGCAGAGGGGTGTAGTTTTGCCCCCCAAGCCTACCGAGAATTAGACAAAATTGAGAATTCTCCCTTCAGGAAACTCCCTGTTTGTATAGCTAAAACCCAGTTTTCCTTAACTGATAACCCATTAAAACTGGGAAGACCACAAAATTTTAAAATAAATATAAACGACCTGAGAGTACATGCTGGTGCGGGTTTGATAATCGCTTTTACTGGTGATATAATGACCATGCCAGGTTTACCACGGCTTCCTTCAGCCTTAATGATGGACATTGATGAAGAGGGTAATTATATTGGGCTTTCTTCTTAAGGTAATTAAACCCTATTTAAAAATAAAGGTAACTGCTCAGGTGGATAGGCTGTAGGCAGTTAGCCTGTAGGAGGAAATTTTGCGCGACCATACGAAACTCAGAGCGTTTGAACTGGCCGACGAAGTGGCGG